>DASVGM010000526.1:0-3780 GCA_036379555.1 Pirellulales bacterium
AACTCCAGAGGCTCGCCGGATTCGCCATCGATCACGGATAGTTTCGTGCATACCCAGCGCTCAAGCTCGACGATTGCGGTGAGCGACCGCGGCGACGCCCCTTCGAGCGTCGCGCAGGCGCCAAACGCCGGTTCCGCGACAGGATCGAGCATGGCGGTGGTTGTTGTGGATGGAAACGGAAACATAGCATTGCGCCCCAAGCAAGACGAGTGAATTCCAAAAAACCCTACGTCACCGCGCGGCGAGGCGGCAAGCGAGCCGCGGCCGGAAACTTCGGGGGGTAGCCGCTGCCCCGGCGCGTCATAACGCTTCTGCCGGTTGTATGCCGCACGCGGATGCGTGAATTCAAGCTGGGCAGCGGCGTTTCGTGGTCTGGACAGAGAACGCTGTTTCGCTATACTTCGCGCGGGCCGAAATCACCCATCTCGCCAACGGAGACATGACGCACGTCCCTCGCCCGGCGCGCCGAGCGCGCAGAACCTTGCTGGCCGCCTTGGCCGCGTTTTTCGCCTTGCAGGCCGGCATGACCGTGGTCATGGACGACTGGCTGCCGGTGCTGCACGACCCGGAATATGGATATAAGCTGGCGTCGCTCCGTCAGCGGCTCGCCGAGCGACCGCGCCATGACCTCACCGTGGTGTTGGGCAGTTCGCGGTCGGATATGGGTTTCGACCCTGAATCGCTGCCGCCGCGAGTTACGGCGGACGGACGCGACGAAATCGTGTTTAACATGGCCATCACCGGCTGTGGCCCTGTGCAGGAGTTGCAAATCCTCCATCGCCTGCTGCGGCACGGCGTGCGGCCGGGGCGCGTGTTGATTGAGGTTCACCCGCTGATGCTGCACCAGGAGGCGGGCATCGGCGAGGAGCAGTGGATCGAACCGCGGCGCATGGACTGGCGCGACGTGCTATTGGTCAAGGATTACGTGTTCGATCCGTCCCGGTTTGTTTGGCGTTGGTGCCGTTGCCGGCTGGCTCCCTGGTATTCCAACCGGTTTTTAATCTTAGACCGGTTCGCGCGAAAATGGCTCGAGCACCCCGACGCTGTCCATCCCTGGAGCGTTCTCAGCGACTATGGTTGGTTCCCCGCCACGCCCGTCTCCGCCGAACAGCGGCAGCGCGGCATTGAAAACGCCAATCACGAATACGCGGCCATGCTGCACGAATACCGCGTTACCGAGCCGGCCGATCGGGCGCTGCGCAATCTGCTGTTGCTATGCCAAGCCGAGCGGATCGAAATGGCGCTATTGGTGATGCCCGAGGCCAGCGAGTTCCGCGCTCAATACTCGCCCGCAGCGCGGCGGCACTTCAACGAATATATGGAGCGTCTGAGCCGGGAATTCCGTTTAGCGGTGTACGATGGCACGGAGTGGTGCGGCGACGGCGATTTTTGGGACAGTCACCACCTGGTGGACACCGGCGCCACGCATTTTTCGCAGCGTTTTGCCCGCGCCTGGGCCAGTTTTCAGGCGCGTCAGACCAAGCGGGTGTTGCGCTAACCAATCCTCACGAAGGGCACCTCTACCGCATGCCGGCGCGGTGAGTTGAAGCACCACGCGAAGGATTTCAGCTATCCGAAAATCGAGATGTGGGGCGGGCCGCCAGCCCGTCTGGAGGCGAAAGACGGCCCGGCGGGCCGCCCCACGATATCTTGCCGCGGCGAGATCCGCGTTTTCGGGTTGCCTCTTACAAGAAGCGTTCCAGCATCCGGCGGCTGGCCGCGTCGATGCCGCGCAAATCGCGGATCAAATAACGCATGCCGTGGGTGTCGGTAATCGTGGCCTGCTGCCGGCCGAGACGGCGGACGTTTTCCTCGCTCTCCACCAAGAACGTCGTGGGACCGCGGTCGGTTTCCACGGTCCATTCGGTTGGTGAGAGCCCCGACGAGATGTGCGTGATGCGTTGAATCGCCGGAATAAAATCGCGCCGCGCCAGCTCGTCTTCAATTAACTCCCGCACATGATCGGCGAGCTGCGAAAGATCGTCGCAAAAAGCCAACTCCCGGCCGTGACTGTCGCAAATCGAAAGCGATTGCTTCGCTCCGGTGATTGGAAAAGCCCGAATCGGCAGCACGTTTTCATGACGTCGCCCCGCGGCGTCGGTGAAGACAAGCCGCCCCCACGTGTCTCGCGAAAGATCAACTTGCGGCGAAACAAGCGACGGGGGCAGGTCGAACGGCAGATCGTCGGCGGGCGACGGCATTGCTTTCACAGTGCGTGTCGTCAGGTGTCATGGAAAACAAAGCGGGAAAAACTATCGGCCGCCCATTTGGGCGGCGTTTCCCAGCAACGAACCCAACAACTTGTTCACGCCTTCTTCTCCTTCCAACCGCAGGCGCAGCCCGTTATCGACCGGCGTGGCGGTGAATTTCACGCGGTCCTTTCCGCTGGCCGCCAGGCCGGCGGCCATTTTTTCGGCCGCTACGTTCGATTTTTGTGCCGCGGCAAGCTTCAACAAGGGGGCCATGCCAAGCGCGACGGTGACCGGCGGCAGTTTTTCCTCTGGCGTTTTGCGCGATCCATCGATCACCTGTTTGATGGTCGCCGCTCCCTTTTCGCCGAGCGCGACAAAACAGGTTTGGTCGCCAAACGCCAGCACGACCTTTAAGGGATCGCCGAACATCTCTTTGGCCTGTTCCAGGTTTTCGTTTTCAGGCACGGGCAGCGTGAGAACATGAAAACGATGCCCCTGATACTTCTCGACGTTAAGGTCAGCCTCGCCGTATTCGGCCAGAGCGATAAATTGCTTGGCCACTTCCTCCAACTTCGCGCCACTGGCGACCACCGCGCCGAGCGCCGCCGTCAACTGCGCGCCCTCGGCCTCGTCATCGGCCTGCTGCGCGGGAACCACGATCAGCCCCGCGTTGATGCGGCCATCTTTGTCGATCGTTTGCACCAGAACGTCAATCGCTTTGCCGGCAAGTTGCTTCGTCAACTCCTTGTCGGCGACCTCGTCTTCATCGTCAATCTCCTCAAGCCAGTGCTCTCGCAACCGTTCGAGCATGGTTTTGAACTGCGCGCGATCGTCCTTGGTCAACGGCAGATTGGCATGCAAGGAAAGCATGGAGCCGGGCGTAAGCGCCCCAGCCAGCAGAGAGCCTTGCGACTCGACGGCGCCTTCGGCGAACGATTGGGCCGTTTCGCTGCCGGGCACCGCCGTGATTTCCACGTCTAAAAAGGTCCGGCTTTCGGCGCGGTCGATGTTCAGGCCCACCGTGACCTGATCGAGCTCATTGATGCTTTTGACGAAATCCTCCGCCTTGTCGCGGGCAAGTTTGAGCCTTAACGCTTGGGCGTCTTCATCGTCTTCGTCGTCTTCGTCCGTTTCATCGTCGTCCGCATCCATCTGTTGCGCCAGTTGCGTCTCCATGGCTTGCATGAGCAGGTCGGAGGCCATGTCGCGCAAGGCCTGAGGAATGTTCTGCACGTTGACGCTCACGCCAAGGTCGTATTCCTCGTCGAGGCCGCGAAGCTGCTTGAGCGGATCGTCGGGCAAATCGGCCAACGCGCTTTTCTGTTGGGCCACGTAAACCCACTCGCCGTGATGCTTGAGAAAATAGGTGTTCGGGTCGCGCCGGATTTCAAAGATGTCGTCGCCGGCATCCACCGGATCGGCGATCACGGTGGCGAGCGTCTCCAGGAGTTTGTCAAAATCGCCGACCGGCAAAAACGCCATCGCGGGAAACTGAGAACCATCCGCAGTGATGCTCAGCGCGGCGCCCCACGGACGAGCCTGGTCGATTCCGCCAAGCCCCTGTCCCTGCGTGAACAGCAGCAACAAT
>DASVGM010000527.1:0-7160 GCA_036379555.1 Pirellulales bacterium
GTCATGTCGTTCATGGCGGCGGCCAGTTCCGACATTTCATCGTGCGTTTGCAGGCGAATGCGGTAATCGAACTGACCGCGGGCGACCTTGCGCGAGCCGCCGATGAGAATTCTTAGCGGCCGAAAAATCCAGTTGTAAAACAGGTGTACGAACAGCCCCAGCATGATGCCGGCGGCCGCGCAGGTGGACCAGCTTAGCGTGATGAGCGTTTGATACTGCCGCTTCGCTTCAATCGTGGAATCGTTGATACGGCGGTAAAGATGCGTGGGAAGCTGAGCGGCCAGAAGTTGCAACTGGTCCAGGTGGCGTTTCAGCGCGCCGCGTTTGGGCATGTCGAGCAGCCAGGACGGGTCATGAATGGTGTTGTCGATCTGGTCGAGCAGGATGTCGATCTCTCGCAAGGTTTCCCATTCTTGCCGACTGTCGCTGATTTGCCCCGACTGGTCGGGGTTGTTGAGCAACTGAGTGCGGTATTGTTCGAGCGAAAAACGCACCGCCGCCAGGCCGGTTTCAAACTCCTGACGGGCATATCGCACCAAGGGCGCGTCGTTATGAGAGGCCGTGCGCGAGCTCTCCGTGAGGCGGCGTTCGAGGCCGTCGGGGGCGAAAGACGACCCGGAAGACTGCCCCACGAGCGCGCCGCCGCTCAGCTCGGTGCTTTCTGACAGGCTCTGATAGGCGCCTGCACCGCCGGGGGTTTGGGAGTTTTGCACCAAGGGCGCATCGTCGCTGAGGGCCACGCGCAAGTCGCCCACGCGCTGGCTCAACGCATCGGCCAGCGGCAACTCCGGCACGCGCCGGCCAAGGCTGCGAACGAGCGCCCGATAGGCGTAAAGTCCGTAGATTCCCCCCCAACCCAGCGTCCCCACCATGACCAGCAGCAACACCAGGCAGACGACAAGTTTCTTACGAATGGGCCAACGGGCAAGCAGAAGCGGCACTCCTCTGTGCGATCATCCACCACGGCCCCAAGCGGCGCGCGGCGATGCGAATCGGGAGGCGGAGTGTACCAACGCGGCGCGAAACGAAGCAAGGGCAACGGCTGAGGCTTATACGGCTCGGGTACTGTCGAGCCAGCCAAGGGTCGTGTGAAAGCCCCGTACCATCGTCAAGAATCCCTTGATCGGCGTAATCGAAGCTGCCGACAAGGTTGAATAGATGGCCATTAGACCCAAGAGGTTTGCGGTATTTTGCCTGGCCGAGGCGGCTTGGGCGCTCTGGGGAAATTCCTCGCGCGGACGGTTGATCGGGGTGACGGACGAGATCATCGCGGTCACCAAAGGGGCCAGTAAAAAGGAAAGCGCCCGGCGGCTTGACGCGCGATGCCGCCATCGCGAAAGGGCCGACGTGTAAGAGGCTATCCGAAAACTCGGATTTCGCCGTGGCGGCGTATCGTGGGGCGGCTCGCCGCGCCGTCTTTTGCAGACAGACGGGCCGGCGGCCCGCCCCACGGCGAGTTTTCGGATAGCCTCTAAGTGGCCCGCAAGGAAGTGATTGAAGACGTTTTTGTGATCTACTCTCCTTACCAGGAGCAAAGCAACCGCGAGGCCGTCGATGAAATGGCTCGCGACATTTTTGCCCGCCTCGGTTCAAAAGGCCGCGTGCCTTCGTTTCGCGGTCTTCACTTCGCCAAGGTGGCCGACAATGGCCGCTCTCGGGCGCTTGTCGCACTGTACGTAGGCGGCATGACAGCGAGCTCGGCGGGCTTGACGATCAACAACGAGCGATCCAAGGCGTGCAGCACCTTTTCCGCCGTATTGCCGATCAAGAGCGCCGAAAGGCCGCGGCGTCCTATACTTCCCATCACCACCAGCCCGGCGTCGAGCCGGCGGGCGGTCGACTTGATGACTTGATAAGCGTTTCCTTGGGAAACGTGGAACGTCGCCGTGCCGTCGTCGATTGACAGCGCCGCCAGCAATTGCTCGAGCCTGTCAAATGCCTCCCGACGCGCGCGGCGGCGATGCCAATGGAACTCCGCTCGGACCTCATCCGAGATGGTCGGCGCTCCATAAAGCTCCGCTGTATCGTAGACGTTTAGAACGTGCAGCCGAGCGCCAAGCGCCGCTGCCAGCGACGCCGCGACCCGCACCACTCGCTCGCTGACCGGCGACAAATCGACGGCGGCCAAAATCGTCGCCCTGTCTTCCGGCCATTCCCGCCGCGCAATCCAGACCGGCGCCGGGCATGCCCGAGCCAAGCGTGTCGCGGTGCTGCCCACAAAAAGCCGCTTCACGGCCGACATTCCGCGAGTGCCCACCATAACCAGGTCGAATCCATTTTGCTTCACGGATTCAATGATCGAAAAGTAGGGCGCGCCGATCAACACGGTTGTATCGAGGTCGAGGCCGCGATGTACCTCCGCCGCGAGGTTGCACAGACGCTCCTCGGCACCTTCGCACAGGTCTTTTTGCAGACGCGCGACATCTTCAACCGTGGGCGCCCACACCACCTCGGGCGCGGACACGGCCAATGCGGTCACGGCGTCGGGCACCACATGAGCGATAGTCAACTTCGCCTCGCAACGCCGGGCGATCTTCACCGCGCTTTGCAAAGCCACCTCGGCGACATCCGAAAAATCGGTGGCTAACAAAATGTTCTGAAACGACATCGAGGAACGGTTCATGGCGGTTCTCCTTCTCTTCGCCCCTTTTTCAACCCTAAACAACCTTGCGTGATGACGCGGCGCGGCATCGTGGAGGATGGGCTTCGCAGCCCGTCACGAAACAACTGGACGGGCTAGGAAGCCCATCCTCCTTTTCCCACCAGCACACAAGATTATTTCGTGGGCATCTCACGTGCCAAATGGCCGCCAGAAGCGGTGCATAAGGCAAGTTGATGTTTTTACCGATAAATGACAATAAATATCTTGTCAATGCTCGCCCGGCGACTCGATGCCGCAAACTGTCTCCGCGCCAATTCGCACACATCGCACAGTTGGCGCGCCTCCATTTACACCGCACACGAGTGGGAACGAGGCTGTCGGCAATTGCCGGAGGATGGGCCTGGCCTGCGCAAAAGGCCCGACTTTAACACGATAATGAGCTGCGATTTCACACCGGATTTGTTCCGCACCGCCACCGCCGGGCTTGTCCCGGTGGGAGCGCTGACTGACTGGCTAGAACGAACGTCCCCCGACAGATTCTTTCCGTTTTCGCGGTGCCTCCGCCGCCTTTGGCGGCGGAGGCAACGCGAAAACGAGGACGCGTTCGGCGCCGTGCATCTAGCCAGTCAGTCAGCGCTCGACGGGGACAAGCCCCGATCGGGGCGGAATGAATCTAGTATCAAGGAAGTCGGGGCACGACAACCGATTTTGCGCAGGCCAGGATGGGCCTCCTGGCCCGTCACGTCGCGCGATCGTCGGTGGATACGGGTCGGAGCGCGTTCATCAAATCAGCCTTCTTGCCGATTCGTCCGTCGCTCATCAGCCAAACGAAGTCCTCGGCTGCCGAGTAGAGCTGATTCGCGTTACTCGCGGTAAGGGAATTGGCGGTCGCGACGGCACGCTCGTCAAGCGGTGCCGCATCGCGTTGACCCTCGTACGAACCGACGAGCAAAGTGCGCCGCGTCAGAGGGCACGAGACGAGAGTGTTCGGAACTCCGAACCCCGGCGGATAAGGCCCCGTGTGGGCGACCGTCCATGTGAGGGCGACGGGATTGTCGGAGCAAATCAAATCAGGACCGTCGTTCTCCACGAACCAGAGTGACCACTTCCGTTGGGCAAGGTGCGGCACGAGCGTCTGCACGCTGAAGATCGTGTTTCCCACGAGCCAAGTCCGATCGATCGCCTCCGCGGGTGCTTCGGCAACGGCGTTTCCTGATTGGCGCAGCCACTCGCGGGCAAAGTCCTCTTTTGCGCGCACCTCGTCGACGAATTGCGTAATCTTCTCTCGGATCGCGGGCACGCGGCTAACCAAAAGCGCGACGAAGTTGATCAAAAGGTCGAAGTCGCGCGAATCAGCGGCGGGCAACCTTTTTGCCGTGAGGATGTTGCGAAGCGCGCTGGCCGCATCGCTCTCGAAGGCGCCGAAGTCTTTCTCGACTTGCGTCGGATCGATGCCGGGGCCGCGATCGATCGTATTGAAGTTTGCCTCGCACGCCGACTTCCGCGGCGTCGAACGCCACTGACTGCGCCGCCTCTGATCGAATGCCCAGAGTCGGTCGTCGTCTCCTCCGTCGAGCGTGAAGCTCTTCAAGAGCAGCTTTGGCACATAGTGGTGCTTTTTTGGAGTGTTCATGGTATACGTCGATTCTTGGTATCCTGACGCTGTAACATTGAATGTAACAACGACAACGGCGGCGCTCCGCCGGTTCGCATTGCGACCTTCGCCGAGGTGGTTGTCTTGGCCACTCGGTCGACGAATCGGTACGGCCTTGGTCGGCCTTGCGCGTGACATCGCTTATCGAGATTCCCCACGTTGGTCTGCGCCTTTTCCTGGCGGGACGGGCTGGGAAGCCCATCCTCCAGGAGTTTGCCGGCCTCGCTGGTGTAGCGCTGGCGGAGGTTTTCGATCACGCCGACAAGGAAGCCGCCGGTGCCGCAGGCGGGGTCGCCAATGATGTCGGTGGGCTGGGGTTCGAGCAGATCGACCATCAAGCGGATCATGTGCCGCGGCGTGCGGAACTGGCCGTTGATGCCCGCCGTGGTCAGCTTGCTGAGCAGGTATTCGTAGAGATCGCCCTTGGTGTCGCCGGCGGTCAGCGGCAGGGCGTCGATCATGTTGACGGCCGAGACCATCAGGCTCGGCTTTTGGATCATAAGCTGGGCGTCTTTCATGTATTCGCCCAAGCGGCCCGCTTGTCCGCCCAGTTTGCGGAGGTGCGGGTTTTGAGTTGGCCGGTAATCATGGAGTGAGGTTACAGGGAACAGGGCATAGGGAACAGGGGGAACCACGAATGACACGAATCACACGAATCACACGAATGACTTTATTCGTGTGTTTCGCGTGATTCGTGGTTCGGTTGCTTAAAGGATTCGATCACGGTGATTAGTTCCTGGGCGAAGGGTTCGTCAAACAGGCCGTCGAGGCCGTCGCTGTGTAAGAGGGTGAAGGGAGGCTCGTAGAGACGCGCGAGCTCGATCGAACCGTATTTGCTGATGTGATTCTGCAACAAGTCGAGGAACTTGATTTGATGCGAGGCCAGGCCGGGATGCGCGTGGACAAAGGCCGTGAAACGCTCATGAACCGCCGCGGCGTCCAGGCCGATAATGCCGCGAATGGCGCGGTCTAAATGCCCGGCCGCTTCCGGGTAGTATTCCATCAAGTCGGTCAGATCAAGCCCCGGCTCCTGCGCCAGAACCAACGAACAAAGGTCCGCCAGGTCGCTCTCCGTGACCGGCGCGCCCGACTTGATGCGCTTTGTCTTTGCCGGGGGCGAGCAGGTCGCGGCACAAACGCGTGCCGCAGCCGATCATCTGCCAGAACTTCACCGGCGAATAGACCGGCTTGGCGAAAACGAGGTTGACGATTTCGGGCACGTCGATGCCCGTGTCGAGCATGTCGACCGAGATGGCGATAGTCAGCTCGCGGTTTTTGCCAACGCCCTTGAAATCGTCGATTAGCGCTTCGGCCCGTGGGTCGTAGTTGTCGATGACGCGGCAAAAATCGCCGCCGTACTGCGGATACATTTCTTCAAACAGACGTTGCAAGAGCAGCGCGTGATTGTGGTTGCGCGCGAAGATGATGGATTTGCCCACGCGCGAATGGGTGGCGTTGCGCAGGCCGTGGTCCAGCAGGTTGCGGAGGATATGGCGGTTGGTGTCTTTGTTGAAGATGTGCTTATCAACTTCGGCCAGCTCGTGCTCGATGGCGGCCGGGTCAGGCTCTTCGCCGTCGAGCTGTTCGCGCTGCTCCTTGGTCATTTGCGAGTATTTGATGCCTTCACGCAGAAAGGGCGTGGTGACCGACTCCACCTCAAAGGGGACCAGATACGGCGGGTTGTGGGCGATGGCGTCGGCGTAATCGAAATTCGACGTGGGGTCGTCATCTTCGCAGTCAAAAAGCTTGAAGGTGTTGCGCACCATGTCGCGATATTTGATGGGCGTGGCCGTGAGGCCGACTTGCAAGGCGTCGAAGTAAAAGAACAGCTCGCGGTAGCGGCCAGCGGTTTGCCGGCTTCGTCGAAGAGTACGTAGTCGGCGTAGCCGATGCCCGAATCGGTCGGCTGGTGTTCCACGCGAAACTCTTTGGCCACGCGGTCGTTGCTGGCCAGGCCGGGCGAGACGGGCCAACCGGCGTCGGCCAGCATGTGGTCGATAAGCTGGCGGCGCGTGGCGGCCTCATCGAAATCGAGCGGGTTGACGGCCGTGAGAAAGGCCAACGATTGCTCGGCGGCGGCACGGGCGGCCGTCAACTCGCCTTGCAATTCGGCGAGGGTGGCGTGCGCGTGCGTGCCGCTTGCGCGCGCGGCTTCAAGCTCGGCGAGCAGCCGTTGCATCTCGGCTTCTTGGGCGGCGATTCGTTCGAGAATGGCTTTCTTTTCGCGGCGGCGCTGCGATTCCACGGCGCCGCCGGCGGGCGGCGTGACGAAGGCGGCGCACTCGGCGGCATTGCCGGCCGCATAGGTCATGAACAACCAGCGGCCAAGGTCGTGAGCGTCTTTCAGCAGGCGCAAGGCGGCGGCGGTATCGCCCTGGTTGGCGTGCGCGGCGCGGTTGCCGTCGATGCGGAGGGCGTGAAACTTGGTGACGATGACGCGCGGAATGGCTTGCTTGAAGGGGTCGCCGTCGAGCAGGTCAATGAACGCGGGGCGGGGTTGTCTGGGCAGGCGATGGCGGTCGTAGAGATAAGCCACCATTTGCTCGCCGTAGGCGCGCAGCTTGACCAACGCGCCGATGGGGTCGCCATGCGCGTAGCTTTCAGCAAAGCCGCCCAGCGCCGCCAATTGAGGCCAGCGCGGACGCAGAAACTCGAAATTGGTTGATTGCATCATGGAGGATGGGCTTCCTAGCCCGTCCAGTAAATACCGGGCGGGCAAGGAAGGCAATCCTTCGCGTGGTTTTTCGGGGAGGATGGGCCTGGCCTGCGCAAAATCGGTCGTTGTGGCGAGACTTGCTTGATACTAGATTTATTCCGCCACGATCGGGGCTTGCCCCCGTCGAGCGCTGACTGACTGGCTAGATGTACGGTGCCGAACGCGACCCCGTTTTCGCGTTGCATCCG
>DASVGM010000528.1:0-3360 GCA_036379555.1 Pirellulales bacterium
GGCAGGTCGGTTTCCAGGCTGCCCATGCGGGCTTAGGAAACATGACCTGCGAAACTGCCGTTCTTGTCAATGTCAACTCTCCCGTGGAATATGCCAAAAGATGTGTAGAACAACGAGGGCTGCGCCCTGGGCTATCGAATGACGCCGCGTTGCGGCTAAGAGCGGCCTTTCGGCCGTGGCAATCAAACGGCAAGACCAAGCGCGCTACCGGAACAAAAAGATGCCTAAACCGTGGAAGCAGATCAGCGCCGAACCGCGAATTTCGCGCAGCCCAGGCAGAGCCTAAGCGATGCCCCGGTCGATCCGCTTCCGGGGCATCCTCCCTGTAGTATCCCAAAGATCTGGCTTGGTCGGTTTTCACGCTGTTTTGCGACATTCTTCGAGATGTCTCGCGGCGGACACCGCCGTAAGTGCGAAAGACGCGCGCCGCGGCCCGCGGTGAGTGCAAATTTGCACAAGCCGCAGAAACTCGAAGAATTCGCGTCTCTTCCCCTGCTGCAGCGGGGGATTTTTCATGGGTTCATGTTTGGGCACTTACGGCGATGCGGCGATGCCCTTTCTTGATCGATCGGGGGCAACTAAACGGGACAGGTCCAATATTGATAAAAACGGGGAAACAAAGTTGTGAGGAAACCGATTGCCGTGCGGTCGTGTGGTCAAAAAACTCAAACGGCGGTCAAGTCTGGGTAGAATCAGGGGTTGGCGGCATTCGGGAGGCGAAAAGAACGTCGGTCTGGAATGTGCTGGCGACACGTTTCGGCGGCGCGAAGGGCCGCCGAAAGCCGAGAAATCGCGGTGGGCGCGCGGAGCGAGACACGCGGTGGGCGCGCGGAGCGAGACAGTGGTGAAGCGGAAGAGCTTTGAACTGAACCGCGGAGGGCTAGGCTGCTTTGCGATAGTAGTACCGCAAGATGCCGCCCAACCGTTCGCGGCATTCCACCTCACCGGCAGTCTGGCCGATCTCCGCCGCCCGGCTCGATCAGCTTGTTGTCCAGCCCTTGATAATATCGCTGTGCTGCTACAATGATGACAAGTGAATGACGATCCCCGGAAAATGTGCCACCAGTGGCTGGTCGATGGTCACCACGGAGCACTGCTCCCGCTCAGCGAGCGCGACATAAAGGCAATCGTAAAACCCGACGCGCTGCCGCGATGAGAGTTCAATCGCCCGTGATAATAGCGGCGCATAGGGATGTAAAATCGGCGAAGGATTGAGGAATGTTGCCAGCAGCACCTCGGCTTCTCCTTGCCGGATTATCCGGCGACGTTCCGCCTTGGTCAGTGCATGGGCCATCTCGGCGGGCAGGAGATCCGGGGCGATCAATTCATGAATCTGCCGCTTGAAATCGTCCCTCAGAGCGTTGGCCGCCGCCGAATCAGGCTCGTTCAGGACGCACGCCAGCGCGACCGAGGCATCGATGACATACTTCATTCGTCGCGGCATTCTCTGAGAAGGCCGAGCACGACGTTGGTCATGCCCTTGTTGCGCAACTCTTCGCGCACCTTATTGGCCCTACCCTCGATCCGCCGGCCGATCTCGGCATCAAGTGGTTTTCGCGAAAACATGGCGTCAACCGCCGCCTGCAAATCAGCCAAGGCAGTGCCCGACTGCGGCAAGGTCGTTTTTGCTGCATCAACACTCATACCAGAATTGTGCGGCGATTTCTCGACAAAGTCAATCATCGACGACAACAACCAGGCGGTCGATACCTACGACGACGCCGAATCGAGCGATTTCGACGTTCAGCAAAAAGCCGAAGCGCTGGCCTTGCAGGTGATGCAAACGGCCGACGCCGCCGGGCATTTGGCGGCGATTCAAGCTTTCGACGCGAATTACCCTCTCCCTCCGGGAGAGGGCCAGGGTGAGGGGAATCCGTGGGCCGACCTGGCGGCGGCCCAGGCGGCGGCGCTTTCGGCCCAGCAGACCAGCCAGGCCAATGCGCTGCTCACGCAGTCGGACTCCTCGGCCGACGCCCAAGAGACCGCCGAGCAGGCGCAGGCCGACGCGCTTTCCGCCCAAGACGACGCCGAGGCGCAGGCCGAAGACAAGCAAGAAACCACCGACGCCCAGAGCGATCACGACCAGGCCGTGGCGCAGGCCGCGACGGCGGACGGCGTACACGACGACTTGCCCGACACGCTGGTGGCGCCGGCCGACGGACCCGACCAGACGCTGACGGCGGATTTTGTGCGGGGCGGTTATGAGGCGAACGAGTTTTATGTGGGCGGCAATCCGGGCGTGTTTTGGCAGTTCGCCGGGGGCGGCGGCATTCCCGAGTTGGGCGCGCCCGACTTCCTGCCGTTCGGATTGATGTTGAACGCGACGGCCTACAGTTGGGGCACCGCCGGGATGCTATATGGCTATCTTGGCAGCATGACGCCCTGGACGCCGGACGGCAGTCTTTACATGGGCGCGAATCTCACGCTCGACATCGGCACGCCGAGCGTGGGTTACAGCGATACGCCTTACAAGCTGTACGACCTGGTGCGGGGCGATTCGCTGCCGATCCAGGGGACGTTCGCCCCGGCGATGCACTTCAGCGGCGCGCAGGCCGACCTGCTCGACCTGAGCAAAGCGCCCAGCGCGGTCGGCGCCGGCGGTTACAGCAATTCCCCACTTCCCACCACGACCGCCGGCACGCAGGCGGCGAACGCCTCGGCCACCTCTTCGGCCCCCGCGCCGATGAGTCTCTCGTCGCCCGCGCCCAGCGCGATGTCACAAGCAGCCGCCGCGCCCGCCGGCGGCGTTCAGTCCGGCGGGAACACCACGCCGCAAACACCGCAGCAGCCGGCGAGCGGTGGCGAGGCCCCCGCAGCAAATGAAGGGACCGATTCTGCGGATGTTTCGGCGCGGCCCGAAGTGTCGGCAACCGTGGTGATTGTCGTTCTGCCGAAGGAACCTGATCCCGCTAAGGAGGCGCCTAACAAGGAAGACCGTCCTACTGGCGAATCCGACAAATCAACCGGCCAGCCGCAGCAAGAACTGGCGGAGCCAGATAAAAAGGCCGGGGCGGCGGCTTCGACGCTGGCCACCGCGGAGCAGCGCGCGGCGGCCGCGCTCGAGAGCCGCCAAGAGCTCGTCGATGAACTCGGACGCGAGCCGACGTCGAAGGAATTGTATATGCACCAGCGCAATCGAGCGGCGGTAGCGATTGACAATCTTGGAGGCGTTCCCTCCGAGTTGGGAGCAGACATCTTCGTCGCATTTGTGCCGCCTGAACGTAACCGTTCACCAGCGACAGGCCGGGGGGCTGGAGCGGCGTGGGCGGGCGGAGGGGCTTATTTGCCGCTGGCGGAACGGCCGGCAAGACGACGCTGGGCGCGACGGTAGTGACGGCGGTCGGCGGCGTCGCGACGCTC
>DASVGM010000529.1:0-11517 GCA_036379555.1 Pirellulales bacterium
GGAAAGGCCGCCGATGTAGACGGCCAACGTGAAAACTCCCTCGGGCAAGCCGAGGGCATCTTCAACAAACACGTTGGCCAACCGGCGCTTCACGGAGTATTCTTCGCCGCCGGTGGCGGCAAGGCGTCGATAATCGCGTCCACCTGCAAATTGATCAACGGTCGCGGCGGCGAAATGTTTTGCAACGCGTCGTCGTCGGCAGTGTCCAAATAGTCGCCGCCGCGGGCGTCTTCGCCCGTTTGTTCGCGCAACAGGCCAAAGGTGTTTCCAGCGGCCGCCGTGCGGTAAATGCGCCGCGAGGTATACCCGGCTGGCAATTCAGGAATCCGCGACAGTCGAATCGCGTTTTGATCGCCAGACGGCACAATCGGCCCGATCGGCGACGAGGGAAGAGTTTGGCCGCCGCCCCGGCCGCCGGCAAAGGTAATCTGGTAGCGATAGGCTTTGCCGGTCTTGAGCTTTCCATCAGGATCGTTGAGCGGCGCCGCCTGAGTGTCGTCAGCGACGCGGTCGATGGGAATTCGGGCTTCAATCACGCGAATGTCGCTGGCGTCTGTCGGTTCGAGCCGCACCACCGTGTTCCTCGCCACCATCTGGCCAAGCACTTCCAGCCTGCCGAGCAATGGTTCCGGCAAGGCATCGCCGCTGATGTGGACTTTAGCCTGGGGTTTGATGCGTCTCACATCGTTTTCGTAAATCTCGGCACTGGCCACAAAACGACTCGTGTCGGCCATTTGCAGCACAGGAGATTGCGTGAGCGTGTCGCCGGCATTGGCGAAGGTTTTCAATATTTGCCCGTCGCTCGGCGCCCGCAATTCAGTTAATTCCAGACGTTGCTTCGCCAGTGTGACTTGCTTTTTGAGGGATGCGTGCTGCGCGGTGCTTTCCACTCGCGCGCGGTTGGCTTCGGCGGTCTGACGCTTGGCGCCGGCCTCCGCTTCGGCAAGGCGGATCGACTCGTTCAGCTTTTCGAGCTGCGCCTTGGCCGCGGCTAATTCCTTTTCCGCTTTTTTGCAGGCCAGCTTCTGGTGATCGAACTGTTGCCTGGAAACGATGGAATCGCCCGTCGAATCTTGAACCAGTTTGAGCCGGTCGAGATCGGCCTGGGCGGAATGCGCGGCGGCGGCTAAACCGTCGATCTTGTCTTGCTGCGCGGCGAAATCAAGCCGGTGAAGCGCGGCCTGTTTGTCAGCCAGGTCGGCCTCGGCCAACATGGCGTCGGCATAGCGCAATTCAGCCTGTTGGCGGTTTTCGGCTTCGTGGAGTTGCGATGTCGCCAGATCGAGCTCCGTTTTACGCAGCGCATGACTTTCCAGCGTTGCCAGCAGGTCTCCCGTTTTGACATGATCTCCCAGTCGCACATTTATTTTTTCCAGGCGGTCGCCCGGCGTGCCGTTGATGCTGATGACGCCGCCCGCCGGTTCCAGCCGGGCCAGGGCAATGACCGGTTTGTGATCCTCGCCGCGGGTGGCGAGGGCGGCGGTCGGTGCGTCAGGTTCGCTGTGGCGAACAAAAGATATCGCTTCGTTCGGCCTTATCCAATCGGTTTGCGTCCGCACGACGAATAGCCCCGCGGCACCGAGCAAAAGGCCGGCGGCGAAAAGGGCGATTCCGGGCAAAAGCGAACGCGTCATAAAAAGCGGGTCTTTCAAAGCTGGTCAGATTTCAGCGAGTGCATTACCTGCGCCGCAAGTAAAGGGGCTTTTCTCCGTGCATGACGGCTTTTCGCCGGCGGCTGCGACCATTTCTATTATCGCCTACACGAGTTTAGTTTCAACAGGGGGGTATAAAACCGGTATAATGTCTAAGAGGCTATCTGAAAACTCGCCGTGGGGCGGGCCGCCGGCCCGTCTGGCTGCAAAAGACGGCTCGGCGAGCCGCCCCACGATAGGCCGCCACGGCGAAATCCGAATTTTCGGATAGCCTCTAAATGACCTTTCGTGATCTTTGGGACGCCGTGAGGAGGGCCATCCTCCGTTTCCCACGATCGCGCTCGGTTATTTGGCGCGCTTCATGGGATAAACTGGATTGCGCCTGTAGTTTAGAATAATCGAAGCAAACGGCCTCAACATCTCAGAATTTATGAGAATCACCGCCATCCCCCAGCTTTATCGCCATGTCAATCGCTGGGGCGAGATTATTTCCATCTTGAGCAAGTATGGTCTGGCCAATTGGGTCAGTCGTGTCGATTGGGATTTCGCCAAGCGTTTTTTTAAGGACGCCGACGGCGAATTGCTGGCCAAGTACCGCTCCGAGGCCCGCCTGCGCCTGGCGCTCACGGAACTGGGACCGACCTTTATCAAGCTGGGACAGATTCTCAGCACGCGCGCCGACCTGGTGGGGGCCGACCTGGCCACCGAACTGCGGCTGCTGCAGGAGGACGTCCGCTGCGATGCGCCGGCCGTCGTGAGGGCCACCGTCGAAAGCGAGCTCAACCGCAACATTGAAGCCCTCTTCGCCGAATTCAGCGATGAGCCAATCGCTTCGGCTTCCATCGGCCAGGTACACCGTGCCCGGTTGCGCGATGGACAAGAGGTGGTGGTCAAAGTGCAACATGCGGGCATCATTGACAAAGTGCGGGTCGATCTCGACATCCTGATCGGACTGGCGCAGATGGCCCAGATGGTGCCTGAATTCGCGCCTTATCGCCCGCGGGCGGTGGTGGCCGAGTTCCAACGCACCTTGCGGCGTGAACTTGATTTCAGCCGCGAAGAGCGGAACATGCGGCAGTTTTCCTCCGACTTTGCCGGCGATCCGACGGTTTGCATTCCGCGTTCGTATCCTGAGTTATGCACCAACCGGGTGCTGACCATGGAGCGGTTGGTGGGCATTCGGCTGAGCGACCATGAGCGGCTCGTGTCCGCCGGATACGACCTGGAAGAAGTCGCCCGCCGGGGCGCCGATATTTATTTGAAGATGATCTTCGTGTACGGCTACTACCACGCCGACCCGCATCCGGGCAACCTGGTGGTCCTGCCGGGCAACGTCATCGGCCTGCTCGATTTTGGCATGGTCGGCCGTATTGACGAGCCGTTGCGCGAAAACATCGAAGAGATGATGTCGGCGTTGGTGGAGCATGATTCGATGCATCTGACTTCGATCATCACGCGCATCGGCATGACGCCGCCGCAACTCGATCAAGCGGCGTTGAGCGTCGACCTGGCCGATTTTGTGGGCCACTACGCCAACCAACGGTTCGACGAATTCGATCTGGGCGGGGCGCTGAATGAAATGCTCGACATCATGCGCCGGTTCCAGATTATGCTGCCCGAACGAGTGGCGATGTTGATCAAAGTGTTTGTCATGCTTGAGGGCACCAGCCGGCTGCTCTCGCCGAACTTCAGCCTGATGGAAGTCATGCGGCCGTATCAGCGGCGTCTGGTCTGGCGGCGGCTTTCGCCGGCCCGGCAAGCGCGCAAACTGCGGCGGCTGTATTCGGAGCTGGAACATCTGGCCGAAGTGTTGCCGCGGGGGCTCGTCGAGATTTTGCACCAGGTGCAGACCGGCAGTTTCGACGTGCATCTCGATCATCGCGGACTGGAGCCTTCGGTCAATCGCCTGGTGCTGGGCATGCTGGCCAGCGCCTTGTTTTTGGGTTCGTCGTTGCTGCTGGCCCACAAAGTGCCGCCCACCTTCCCGTGGCCGAGCTTCTTGCAAGAAGTTTCCCTTTTAGGAATGACTGGTTCGGCACTGAGCATTCTCTTGGGCTTGCGGCTTTGGCGGGCGATCAGTAAATCGGGCCATCTCGATCGCCGCAAGTAATCGCCTCAATCCTCGCCAACCTCGTCAATCGCCAGCGCTTCCAGCTTACTGCGCAAGGTGTTGCGGGCAATGCCGAGCATTTTCGCCGCTTGTGTCACGTTGCCTTTCGCGTGACGCATCACCTCCGTCAACAAATGGCGTTCGGTTAACCTCTGGTAATCGGCATATAAGCCGCCAGTTTCCGACTTCAACCGTCGCTGAATGAACCCGCTCAAGGCGGTCAGTTCGAGCGATTCCTCGCCGCCGCCGGACTCGCGCACGACCGCGGGCAAAAACTCCGGCAGCAGCACCGGACCAATCGCCAACAACAGCGCCTGCTTGATCACGCTCTGCAACTCACGCACGTTGCCCGGCCATGAATATGCCGACAACATCGCCAACGCCTCCGGCGAAATCGTTTGCACGTCCTTCTCCATTTGCCGCGCGAAACGCCGCAGAAAGTGCCGCGCCAACAAGGCCACGTCGCCGTCGCGGTCGCGCAGCGGCGGCAAGGAAATGGTGTAGACGTTCAGCCGGTAATACAGATCGCGGCGAAAATCGCCGGCCTCGATCATGGCGGGCAAATCACGATTGGTGGCGGCGACCAAACGCACGTCGGTGGCGATCGGGGTGCTGCCGCCCAGCCGCTCGAACGGCTGCCCCTGAATCACACGCAGCACTTTCGTTTGCGTGAGCGGCGTCATGTCGCCGATCTCATCAAGGAACAGCGTGCCGCCGTCGCATTGTTCAAATTTACCGATCCGCCGCCGATCGGCCCCTGTGAAAGAACCTTTTTCGTGGACGAACAGCTCGCTCTCCAACAGCGGTTCGGGAATGGCCGCGCAGTTGATGGCCAAAAAGGGTTTGCCATCGCGACGGCTGTAATGGTAAATCGCCCGTGCCACGAGCTCTTTGCCCGTGCCGCTTTCGCCCACGATCAAAACCGTCACGTCTTGCGGCGCCGCCCGGCCGATCGACTTGTAAACCTGCTGCATGGCAGGACAACGTCCCACCAAGATATCAGAATCGGCATCGTCCCCGGCCGATTCGGGCAACAGAGCCGGCACTCGCGCCAAACGACTGATCTCAAACGCCCGGCCGATCAAGTCGGTAAGCTGATCGAGCTCCAGCGGCTTGAGCAGATACTCATAAGCTCCCTGGCGCATGGCTTCAATGGCGGTGTCGGTGGTGCCTTGGCCGGTGATGAAAATGACCGGAATCTTGGCGTCGATTTCACGGATGCGGCGGAAGGCGTCGAGGCCCGATTCGTCGGCGAGGTTGAGATCGAGCACGATTACGTCGGGCCTGGCCGCGACGACCTTTTCCAGCGCCTCGGCGATGCTGGAGGCGGTGACCAACGTCACTTCCGGCGATTCAAAGGCCCGGCGGAAAAAATGCAAGATCGAGGCGTCGTCGTCAACGACCAAAAGCGTAGGCATCGGTTTCTCCAAGTGGCAGCGTCAGCAAAAAGGCCGCGCCTCCGCCGGGCAAGTTGGCCGCGGTCAGGCTGCCGCCATGCTCCTCGGCGATGCGCCGCGATACCGGCAGGCCCAGCCCCACGCCGGCCTCCTTATCGCTGACAAACGTGTCGAACACCACGGGCAAAATAGGAGCGGCAATTCCCGGGCCGGTGTCGATGACCTCAATCTCCACCGCCGAGCCGCTCGCCCGCCGCAAGACGAAATGGATTTCGCCGCCGGCCGGCAACGCGTCCAAGGCATTCAACAACAGATTCAATAAAAGCTGTTGAATCTGGTCGGCATCGACGCAGGCAAACAGCGGTGCGGGCGGTGCCTTGATCTGAATGGAAACATGCTGCTTTTTAGCCCGGCCTTGCACCAACGCCGTGGCGCGGCCAATCAACTCGCCCAGATCGACCTGCTCCAAGCGGGCGCGTGGCGGTCGGGCGAAATCAAGAAACGCTTCGAGCGCTCGTTCCATGCGGCGAATCTCTTGTTCGATGATCTGCAGATCGTCGTTCGGCAGGCCGCGCTCCCCAAACTCCTTGGCATTCACTTGAATCAGGCCCTTGATGGACGTGAGCGGATTACGCAGCTCGTGGGCCATGCCCGCCGCCGCTTCACCCAGGACCATCATACGCTCGGCCTGCCGAAGTCGAACCGGGGCGCCGTCTTCGCTGCCTCGGCAAAGAAAGCCGGTGGCGATGGCGTGCGCCACAAGTTGCAAAACATGAACTTCGGCGGGTCGAAACGCGCGCCGCGCGGCGGAATGCGCTCCCAGTACGCCCCAGACGGTCATTGGGCCATAAATAGGCACGTGGGCGCTGGAAACGACGCCGTGCTCGCTCAGCAAGGAGGGCTCGCGAAAGCGGTTGTCGGCCGGCAGGTCGTCAATCAGCACCGGTTGTTGTGAAAGCGCCGAGCGCATCGACGGCGCGCTTTGATTTCGCTCGATGCGCGTGGCGATGCGTCCTTCGTTCCAGCCGGCGCCGGCGCGCAGCAACATCGAATCATCGGCGAGTCGCTCCCAGATCGAGCAAAACTCGACATCGAGTGTGTCCACCACCAGTTTGGCAGCCGCGTTCAGGACGAGGTCGGTTTGCCCGCAGAGGGCCTGCCGATTCAATTCGACCAGTGCGGCGTACAATGCTTCCGTGTCGGCGCCGCATGTTTTCCATTCCGTTTGAGTCATGTTGTTCATTTTGCCTGGGCGGCCGGTTCGTGGCAATGCGCGGTCGCCGAGGATGTGAACGTCACAGCAAACCAATGAACTGCCGAAGCCGCGAAACCGCTTGTGGAATTCCATGTTCTCAGCGCATGTAGTATTTGGATTAGTAGGTGGTGCCTGCGCGAGTCATCAGTTATCGTGGTAGGCACTGGACTTCATAGGTAAACTCGCGTGATCGTAGGACAAGGAGGATGACCTTCCCAGGCCGTCCAGTTCCTTTCGTGACGGGCTAGGAAGCCCATCCTCCACCAGAACGCGCCCCGCAATCACGCAAGACTCCATAGAGCATGAATCGACGCTGAACCTCATGACCCTCCGAACCACGCTCGCACTCATTAGCCTGGCATTGCTCTCGCGCGCCGCATTGGCCCAGCCGCCGGCCAATTCCCCCCGACGCACTTGGCAGGTCGACGTGATCGAACGTCTGGGCAGCGGCGTCGTCGCGGTTTTCAGCGATGGCAAAGATGGTAAGACGCATTCGGGCAGCGGCTCCATCATCCATGCGAGCGGCTACGTGCTCACCAACGATCACGTCATCGAAGACCGTTCGGGCGTGGTTTTGGTGCGTGGCTTTCCGCCGCTCGCCTACCGCACCATCGGCCGCTTGTGGGACAAAGACCTCGCGCTGCTGAAAATTGACGCTCCCAAACCGCTCGTCGCCATTCCGCTGGGACGCAGCTACGACCTGGCCGCGGGCGAGCCGATTCTCGTCGGCGGAAATCCAGGCGGACGCGGCATTGTCTTTTCATCTGGCATCGTCAGTGCCGCCGAGGTGATGGACGGTATGTCGGCGTTAATGATGGCCTCTTTTCCCGACGACGCCCGTGATCGCCTCATTCAATTCGATGCCGCCAGCAATCCCGGCAATTCGGGCGGGCCCGTCGTCAACGCCGAAGGCCGGCAGATTGGCGTGGTGGTCCGCAAGATCCTGTCGGAGCAGGACATCAACTACGCCATTCCCATCGACCGCGCGCGACTCCGCATGCGAGATTTGCTGTTGCCCGAGGAACAAGGCGATTTTTGGACCGGCATCACTCTACAGCCCGCGACGAACACGATTGGCCGCGCGCCTGAGGACAGTCCCGCCGCGGCGGCGGGGTTGAAAACCGGCGATGTCATCACCACGGTGGACGAGCGACCGGTGACGAACGAGGTCGATTGGTTGGTGGCGCTCGTGGGCCGCAAGAGTGGTGAGCGGTTGGCGGTCAAATACACTCGCGACGGAAGCGAGCATTCGACATCGTTGTCGTTGGTCGCCTACCCGACCCATCCGGCGACGCAAGTGGCCACGCCCAAGGCCGGGCTGCGCTTCCGCGTGTATCCCGGACGTTTCACGCGCTGCCCCGACGTGGGCCAGCTTAAAGCCAGCGCTGAAGGCACGATTGAACAGCCGCGGTTGGACCGCGTACCGGGCCTGCCGGGTGACGATTACGCGTTGGTGTTTCAAGGGTATCTGGAGATTCCAGAAACGGGCGTCTGGACGTTGGCGATTAACTCCGACGATGGCAGCCGGCTGTTTGTCGATGGCGAATTGGTGGCGAACAACGACGGCCCCCACCCGCCGCAATGGGCCATCGGACGCGGCCGATTCGCGGCCGGTTTGCACCCGGTGCGGATCGAGTTTTTTGAAGCGACCGGCGGTGAGGATTTGCAAATCGTTCTCAACCGCGACGGCTCGAACGAACGGCAAGAACCAAAATTTTTCATCGACGACGAAAAACCGAACGCCGCCGCCCAATAACTCCAGGGTTTTTCGTTTTTTCGTGGGGCGGGCCGCTGGCCCGTCTGAAGCAAGAGACGGATCGGTGGCCCGCCTCACCTTGCCGTTCCGTCTGTAGGGAACGCACTCTGTGGCGTTCCGCGAAACGGAAGCGGCGTCGTTTCCCAGGGCACGGATTGCCACGGAGGGCATTCCCTACCGAGGGTGTTATCGCGACGATTCTGTTTCATTTCCGCTCGCGTGCGACGTAGTACTCAATCGACCGAACTAATCCGTCTTCAAACGTGACCTGTGGCTCGTAGCCCAGCAGCCGGCGCGCCTGGGAAATATCGGCCAGGCTCTCGCGGATGTCGCCGGCGCGGGGTGGTTGATGGTCCGGTTCGATGGTCGTGCCTAAGAGCGTGCCAAGCTGGCTCAGCAAGTCAAGTAAGCTGGTGCTACGACCGTTGGCGATATTGAACACCCGGCCGGCGACGCCAGGCGCGTCGGCGGCCAGCAGGTTGCCATGCACCACGTTATCAACAAACGTGAAATCGCGCGATTGCCCGCCGTCGCCATAAAGAATGGGCCGTTTGCCGGACAACAGCGCCGTGATGAAGAGCGGAATGACCGCTGAGTAGGGGCTGTTGGGATCTTGCCGCGGGCCAAACACGTTGAAATAACGCAACGTGACGGTCTCAAAGCCGTAGGTGGCCGTAAACGCCTGGCAATAATACTCCGCGGCCAGCTTGGCCGCGCCGTAAGGCGAAATCGGGGCCGGCAAATCACTCTCGCGTTTCGGAGAGGAAGGTTGATCGCCGTAGGCGCTGCTTGAACCGGCATAGACCAGCCGCCGAACGCCGGCCCGCCGAGCGGCGTCCAGCAAAGTGACTGTTCCGGTGACGCAGGCCGCGTTCGTATCGAGCGGCGCTTCCACACTGCGCGGCACCGAAGCCAGCGCCGCCTGATGGAAAACACAACCAACGCCCTCAACCGCCTGGGCGACGGCCCGTCGATCGGTCAGGTCGCCTTCGATCAGTTCGATGCGCGAGCCGAGATGAGCGAGGTTGGCGCGGTGCCCGGTGCTCAGGTTATCGAGCACGCGCACGCGGTCGCCGCGTTCGACGAGAGCGGTGGCAATGTGTGAACCGATAAAGCCGGCGCCGCCGGTGACGAGGTAGATAGGCATGGTCGGGATGAGGAATGAGGGATGAGTTGTCGTTTTAGCGGCCATCCGAAAACTCGGATTTCGCCGCGGCGGCGAATCGTGGGGCGGCTCGCCGAGCCGTCTTTCGCTTCCCGACGGGCCGGCGGCCCGCCCCACGGCGAGTTTTCGGATCGGCTTTCGCCGTTACCCTACGTGTCTTGCCCGGGCAAGCCGGATATTTCCAGCACAGGACGAATCTCGATGGTCCCCACCGTGGCGACCGGAATTCGCGCGGCGATACTGATCGCTTCGTCAAGATCGCGCGCCTCGATCAAGTAAAAGCCGCCAAGCTGCTCGCGCGTCTCGGCGAACGGGCCGTCCGTTACCAACCGGGCGCCGCCGCGCACCCGAACGCTGGTGGCGGTCGAAACCGGGTGCAGCGGCGAGGCGTCGATGTACTTGCCGTTGGCGTGCAGTTCGTGCGTGAGTCGCGCTGATTTCACATAGCATTCCTCTCGCTCGGCGTCGGTGATGGACTGCTCTTCCAAGTAAACCAGCAACATGTATCTCATAAATACACCTAACAATTCTCGCTGTATCAACACAACCGTCGTAGAAAAATGATTATACTGCACGCGGGCAGGAATGAGGCGTTTTTACGCGCTCAAGTGGGATGGCCTTCCCAGGCCGTCACCCTGGCTGGTGACGGGCCAGGAGGCCCATCCTCCGCTGGCACCGATTGTCTCATTCCAGCCCGCGTGCAGTATACATTAGTTATGCTTTCCACCGTCGACACCGCCGTAGACATACTTTACCGAAGCGATTGGGGCCGAATCCTGGCCACGTTGATCCGCCTGCTGGGTGATTTCGACCTGGCCGAGGATGCGGCGCAAGAAGCCTTTGCGGCGGCGGTCGATCAGTGGCGCACGGCCGGCGTGCCCGACTCTCCGCGATCCTGGATCATACAGACGGCCAAGCACAAGGCAATCGACCGGTTGCGGCGCCGCGCCCGGCTGGCCGAAAAGCTGCAATCTTTGGCCGAGTCGGGCCAGATTCAGACAGTGCAATTGCCCCCAGAAGAGAGCAGCGACGAGATACCCGACGATCGCCTGCGGCTGATTTTCACCTGCTGCCATCCGGCCCTGGCCCGAGAGGCGCAGGTGGCGCTCACCTTGCGCACGTTAGGCGGCCTGGAAACCGACGAGATCGCCAGGGCGTTTCTCGTACCCACCGCGACGATGGCCCAGCGTTTGGTGCGGGCGAAACGTAAAATCCGCGCTGCCGGCATTCCGTATATTGTGCCGGGCACGAGCGACATGCCGGCGCGCCTCGACGCGGTGCTCACGGTGATCTACCTGATTTTCAACGAGGGCTATCTGGCCACGCGCGGCGCGTCGCTCGTCAGAGCCGATCTCTCGGCCGAAGCGATCCGGCTGGGGCGGCTGATACGTTTGTTGACGGCGCCGACGGAGGCGGAGGCGACGGCGCTGCTGGGGTTGATGCTTTTGCAAGACTCTCGACGCGAAGCCCGGTTCGATGCGGCCGGCGACCTGGTGGTTTTGGAAGAGCAAGACCGTAGCTTGTGGAATCGCGAGCAAATTGCCGAGGCGCTGCCGCTGGTGGAAGAGGCCTTGCGTGGCGGGCCGGGTCCATACGCTTTGCAAGCGGCCATCGCGGCCCTGCACTGCCAGGCTCGCCGCGCGGAAGAGACCGATTGGCCGCAAATCGCCCAGCTTTACAGCCTGCTTGAGGCCGTGCAGCCCTCGCCGATCGTGGCCTTGAACCGCGCGGTGGCCGTGGCAATGGCGGATGGTGCGCGGGCGGGTCTGGCGATCATCGACGCGTTGGCCGCCGATGGCATGCTGGCCGACTATCACCTGTTGCACGCCGCTCGTGCCGACCTGTTGCGGCGCGCGGGCGCGGCGGCCGAGGCAGCGACCAGCTATCAGCGAGCGCTGGCTCTTGTTGGCAACGACAGCGAACGGCGCTATCTTGAGCGCCGGCTGTGCGAGGTAAACCACCCAACCGGAGGAGCGGAGTGAGAGGCAATGTGAAAACTGAGCCGTGGGGCGCGCCGCCGGCCTCGTTGTTCTACAAATCTCTCGCGCCAGCCGCGCAGCGGCGAAAGAGTTTAGCCGTGGGCGTAAGCCCACGGAATCAATGAGGCGGACTAGGCAAGCCGCGCAGCGGCGAAAGAGGTGGCGCAGCACGCGCTCTTTCGCCGCTGCGCGGCTGGGTGAGT
>DASVGM010000530.1:0-12044 GCA_036379555.1 Pirellulales bacterium
GAGCTAGCCCGTCGTCCGTAATCGCACCACCGCGAATGCCGAGGAATTCTAGGTTCGCCAATGCCGGAATGGTCGTTAATTCCCGCAGACCGGCATCGCTCAAGCCGAGATTGGCCGCTCCCAACAACCTCAGGTTCCCGCGAACTCGCCTCACCTGTGCGGTGAATTCTTCTTCCGAGATCGGTGGCCGCGGCGGCTTGGAAGAGAACGGAAGCCCGAGCGAATGGACATCGAAGCTCCTGGGAAGCTGCTCAATGCTCGTGACTAAAAAAGGAAGTGCCTTCGGTGGACTCACGATGCCGATCGACACGCCATGCTCCAACGCCCACGCTGCCACGGCGCGATTGGGATCTTCGCCGGCAACGGTAGTGTTGCCGGCTTTCTTTTTGCGGGTGATCTTCACGACGATTTTGCCGTCGCGAACAAGACGGGCGGTGTCTTGTTCGAGGGTGAATTCGCCGCGAAGGTCGGCGGGGAGTTTGACTTCCACTTTGCCCGTGCGGACGTGCCAGCGGTTGTCGGCGCCGGCGTGAATTTGCCAGTCTTCCTTGACCGGCTCGCCGTCGCGGAGGATGTCGACCGAAATGCCGTCGGCCTCCGATTCGACCACGATTTCGCCTTCGCCGGTTTGCACGCGAATGACGAAGGCGGCCGCGGCGGCCATTGCCAGAAGGCCGGCCAGGGCCGCGCCGATGAGCTTGTTGCGCCGCCGGCCGCGGCGGCGCGGCGGTGTCGGCGTGATGGAGATGGCCAGCGATTGGTCGGTGTTGGGGTCGGTATCGAGTTGCGCCGCGTTGAGCGCGAGCGTGGGGGCGTAGGGTGGGCATTGCCCACCATCGCTGTCCACGACGGCGATGCCGTGGGGCGATGCTTTCGGGGAATGGGAAATCGGTTGGTTCGCGTGGTGGGCAATGCCCACCCTACGGCCTTCGTGCGGTTCGTGGTGGGCAATGCCCACCCTACTCAACTCCGCGATCACTTCGGGCATGGTTTGATAGCGGTCTTCGGGCTTCTTGGCGACCATGCGCATGAAGATGGCTTCGAGTTCGGGCGAAACCTCCGGACGGGCGCCGCGCAGCGATGGGATCGGCTGCTCGCGATGGGCCAAGAGACGCCCGAGCGCGTTCTCGCCCATGTAAGCCGGGCGGCCGGTGAGCAAATACCAAAGCGTGATGCCCAAGGCGTAAATGTCGGCACGGGCGTCGGCGTGATGCGTGTCGAGCGCCTGTTCGGGCGCCATGTAATCGACCGTGCCCATGATCTGACCCATGCCGGTCAGGTCGGTCAGACCGGCGTCTTGGCTCATCTCAAACCGGGCCAGCCCCATGTCGAGCACCTTGACCGCGCCGTCGCCGTCGACGAGCAGGTTGCCCGGCTTGATGTCGCGATGCACGATGCCGTGTCGATGGGCATAATCAAGCCCCCGCGCCGCTTGCAACACAAAATCGACCGCCTGGTCGATAGGCAGCGGTCCCTTGTGCCGCACCAGCGCGGCGAGGTCGATGCCGGCGACGTATTCCATCACCAGGAAATGCACGCCATCGGCTTCGGCGGCGTCGTAGGCGGCCACGATGTTGGGGTGTTGCAATCGGGCCGCGGCTTTCACCTCCCGCTCAAACCGCGCCACGGCCGCCGCGTCGCGCACCAGCCCCGGCGGCAGCACCTTGATGGCCACCAGCCGGTCCATACGCCGATGCCGCGCTTTGTAGACCACACCCATGCCGCCTTTGCCAAGTTGGCCCAGGATTTCGTAGCCCGGAAAGTTCGGCTGGGCGGCGACTGGCGGCGCGGCCGTTTCGCCCGCCGCGGGTCGCGGCGCGGGCGGCTCATCGGCATCGGCCGGCAAATCGTCCTCAAAGCCGGAGAAGCTATCGAGCAACGGCTGGCAAACGTCGCGGCAGCTTTCGACGTGGGCTTCGATCAACTGGCTTTCCGACACGCTCAGGCCGCCGGACAACCACTGCTGTAATTGCTTTTCGCTGGGGCAGGAAATCATGGGAGGGGTTGGGGGTTGGGGGTTGGGGGTTCGGGGTTTGGGGTTTGGGGTTTGGGGTTTGGGGTTTGGGGTTTGGGGTTCAGGGTTTGGGTTTCAGGGTTCAGGGTTCAGGGTTCAGAGAAGTGGAAAGCATAAAACATCGCAGGACGCCCTCACCCCAGCCCTCTCCCGGAGGGAGAGGGAGCAAAGGGCATCCGCCCTCCTCTCTGTCTCCTTGTCTCCTTGTCTCCTTGTCTCCTTGTCTCCTTGTCTCCTTGTCCCCTTGTCCCCTTGTCCCCTTGTCCCCTTGTCTCCTTGTCCCCTTGTCTCCTTGTCTCCTTGTCCCCTTGTCCCCTTGTCCCCTTGTCTCTTCACGCTCAGAGCCCCTTCAACTTCTGAAACTCCTCCTGCAACAACCGGGCGACGCGGCTGCGGGCCTGCCAGACGGAAGCGAGGCTCATGCCAAGCTCGCGCGCCACGTCGGCGCCCTTGCGGTTGTCGTAGAACTGAAGCTCAAAGGCCCGCATCGTTTTGGCGTCGACGCGCTCGCGGACGATCGAACGGGCGATCTCGCCCAGCCGCAAGTCGTCTTCGCAATAGGCGAGCAAATCGTCGGCGACCGTCTCGGCGATGCCCTCCAGCGACGCTTGCGCGCCGCTGTCGCCCACGCTCCAACTATCAGGCCGCCGGCCGCGCTGGCGAACAAACGTGACGACCGCGTTGCGCACCACGGTACACAGCCAGGCGTTGAAGCGGTCTTTCGATTCAAAGGCGAATTTGCGGAACTCGCGCCGCTCATGAAACCGCAGCAGCACGGCGGCGCAGATGTCGTCGGCGTCGGCGTCTTGCATGCCCAGCCGCAGACAGCTTTGCTTCATGCGCGGCAGATATTTGTCGATAAAGCCGCGAAACGCCTGATTGCTGTCAGGTTGGGCCAGAACGTAAAGCAGCACCGCCGAACTGCGTGCCGGGTCGCCGGCCTCCATCGTCTTGACTCCCGTTTTGGAACAAAATGACGAATTCAGGTTATCATTATGACGTGCCGGGGGGTGTGCGACAAGCACGACCGAGTGGCGAGTGCGGATCATGGTCTTTGGGCTGCGCGGTTTTGCGGTTGTCCATAGACTTAACGCCGCCCGAGCGGAAACCTGACACGAACTCGCGTCAAGAATTGGCTCTTCCGAAAGGTTTTTGCTGAATTCTCGTTTGGCGGCGGGGGGGCTTGCGAAAAACACGCTTCTTCCATCGGCGCCGCCAGAGCGCTAACTGGCTGGCCAGCCACTGGGTTGCGTCGGGCATCCGCGATGTCTCTCAAACGACGCCCGCAAGCGCAAACGGGCTCCTCGTACGTTGCCACGAAATGCTAATTGCGTTTCGCCTTGGAGCCGACGGTTCGTGCAAATTTGCAATAACCGAAAAACACGGCGACTTTCATCGAATACCACCTGAAGTGCCTGGCTTTTCCATTTGTCGCAGGTAGCACTCTCTTCCCCCAGTTTGCCGAGCAACTGGCTTGGCGCGGCTCGCCAAGGCGCCATTGGCTTCAGACGGGCCGGCGGCCCGCCCCACGGAGCTTATCGTGCTGCCCGCGTCCTTGAGTGGGTGCGCAGTTCAAGCGGATAGTCCGTCAGCATCGCGCTGATTCCCGCCGCCACGGCCCGCTGCCAGTTGTCCGGCAGATCGACGGTCACGGACGTGATGAAGCTCCGTTTGCCGCTCTCGCGCACGGCGCTCATCTCATGCTTTGAGGGAAAATAACGCAAATAAACCCAGTCGGCGTCGGCATCGCCCGTGGCTTTGGGCAGCTCTTCCGGCCGGTTGGCGAGGATCGCGATTTGCGCTTTGCCGGATGCCTTGCGAATCGTTTGGCGAACCGTTGGTTCAGTGATGGTTCTGCCGATGAACAAAAGCCGCTCAAGCACGTCTTGTTTTTCAGCCAGCCGAACGACTTCTTCTTCAACATTTTCAGCTTTGAGATCGACGGCGACAAGCACCTCGTGCCGCTTATACTGAGCAATGAGCGTCAGCACTTCCTCGACGGTCGGCACTTTTTCTCCGGCGAAGCTCGGATGAAACCAACCGCCGGCATCCAGCCCGCGGATTTCGGCCAGGGTCAGGTCGGAAACCTTTCCGCTGCCGTCCGTCGTCCGATCGACCGTGCTGTCATGAAGGCAAACCAGCGCGCCGTCTTTGGTTCGCCGCACGTCAAATTCAAAACCCAGGCGAAGCTCAAGACAAGCCCGAAATCCCGGCAGCGTGTTTTCCGGGGCGTCGAGCAACATGCCCCGATGACCGACGATCAACGGCTCGGCCGGCGCGGCGGCGTAAAGCGGCGCGCAAAGTTGCAATGCGAAACAAACGGCGGCCGCCAGGCCGCACCGGTGTGAAAATGCGCGATCCGTCATCGAAATGTTCATGCTTTTTGAGTTCACCCCTCTTCACTGGTATCGAATTGTTTCAAGGCGGCTTGCCAGGTGAGTTTGTACCGCGGGCCGGGCGGATCAAGCTCGGTCGATTCGCCGCCCCGCTCGTCGAGTTGCTCGCAACGGGCCACTTCTTCCTCCAAGGTGATCAGCCAGGCGGGCACGTCAAGGCCCGAGCCGGACGGAGTTTCCATGAACTCGGCCAGTTCTTGCTCCAGCGCGCCAAACGCCCGGCCCGGCAGGCCGGCGCGAGCTTCCTCAATGGCCGGACAAATCAAGGCCCGAATGCGGTCAATGGCCAGCGGCCGCACGAAACGCTCGTCCAGCCGATCGCAGATCGTCGGCAGCCGAATGCCATAGTGCTGATTCAATTCGTCCAACCGCTTTTGGTGCCAATCGGCAATGTGGGCCGTGCGCTTGCCGACGCCGCGGCGCCACAGCTCGGCGGCCGACGGCCAGCCGGCACGGGCCAGCACCTCGTGAACCATGACCACGGGTTTGATGTTCCAGGCCACGCGATCGTAGCCGGTCTTGAGACGCAACAGGTCGAGCAGCACGTAGAGCAAGTCGCCGCGATCTGATTGCGTGGTCGTGCTGTTGAAATCCTTGAACTCGGCGTAGTTCTCCACGATGGCCTCAATGGCCAGCGAGAGTTGTTCCACGGCCGCCGGCCGGTCGATGGCGGCGCCAATCTCCGCCAACAGGTTCCACTCTTCGGCTTGCTCCGGGTCGTCTTCGATCGTTTGCAAATACGCGTCGACGCCGCGATGCAAGATCGCGCGCAGATTGCCCAGATTGAGAAACCGCGGCGTGAAAATGTCTCGTCCGTAACGCTCGATGAAGTGCTTCAACGATTGCCAACGGTCTGACTCCGCGACGCGCTCGATGACCGAAAGCCGCAGCGATCGGCTATGCGTCAGCCAAAGCTTGAGCAAAGGCTCGCTGGCCGCTTCCAGGGCCTCGATGAGTTCAGGATCGCTCACTTCGGCGGGCTGGCCGGCCGCCTCGTGCTCGCGGTTGGCCTCGTTGGCCGCCGCCACCAACACCTCGGCCATGCCGCGAAAGCCCGACTCAAAGAGCCGGTCAAATTCCGTCACCGCGCCTTCGCCCGGCGGTCGCCGATGCTCCATGTTTTGGGCGGTCGCCAAAAGCTGCGCCGTCTCAGTCAACAACCCCAGCTTGGTAAAGCCGCGCAGCAGCACGTGCAAGAGCTGCTGAATCGTTTTGGCCTTCACGATGTGCAGCGGATCGCCCTGACGCGACAACGGCACGTAGAGAATCGGCTGCTCTTCCAAAGTGGAGAGCACGCGCGGGCAATTGCGCTCCACGTCGTCCCGACGGCCGCGGAAAATGTCGCGCAGAATTTGAATCGACTGCCGCTCCCAGGCGGGCAGTTCCGCATCGCTCGCCGACGTATCGAGCGCGGCCGAGAGCCACAGCCGGGCCGACGACATCTCCACCGCGGCAATAACGATCCGCCCCAGCAAGGTCTCCTTGACCGAGCGGCGGCGATCGTAATCGACCAGCGATTGCTGGCTGCCGATGGGCGCCGGCACCGTAAAGCGATGGACCTCGGACAGCAATGCCTTGAGGCGGCCGAACTTTTCGTTGGCCCGCTCGCGCCAGACGCCCAGCGTGGCTTGCGTGTCAACGGCGTCATCGCCGCCGAGGGCCGCCCCGGCCGCTTTTTTCCACAGTCGGGCCACGGTGATTAAGAATTCCAAGCGCCGCGCGATGCGTTCGGCCTCGGCATCGAGCGCGAAATCGTCGCTCGCGCCCTCGCCTTCGAGCATGTCGGCGTCGAAACCATCGTCCGTGCTGTCGTGATAGGTCACCTCGTCGTAAGCGGCGCTGAAAAGTTCATCGTCGCCGTCATCGGAGTCGAGCGACTCTTCGTCGTTTTCCACCTTGGGCAGCCCGGCGAGATCGAGCGCCGGCACTTCCCAAAACTGTTCCGCGTTGGCCTCAACATAGTCGAGAAACTTTTTCGCCCAGCGCCAGTAGCCATCGGGCGTGCCGCCGGGGCGACGCTTGGCGGCGGCGGCAAACCAGCGCAGGGAAAGATCGTGAAACGAATGGTCGCCGGCCGAGAGCGCCACTTCATCGGCTTGCGAGAGCCATTGCATCAGGAGAGCCATTGAGGCCACCAGGTCGCCCTGCTGCAACAGCGCCGCCACAACCAGCGCGTAGGCTTTGGGAGAATCAAAGGTGACGACTTGCTGCCGCCAGAACGCCAAGTCGCCCGCCGCGGCGCCGCCGGCGCGCCACGCGGCCAAGGCGCGGGCGACGTGGGCCGCCGACTCGTGAACTTCTCGCCCGGAAACATGCTCGATGCCGCTTACCTCCAGCGTGGCGAAGCGGTCCCACCAGGTCGCCAGCTTTTGCAAGCCGGCATCCAAGCGCTCGCAAAGATCGTCTTGCCGCCGCGCGGCGGCTTCGCCCCAGGCCCGCGCGTAGAGATCGAAGATTTGCCGGACGACATGAATCAACACGTCGACGCGGTGATCGCGCACGCTGTTTTCCAGGGCCGGAAACAGGCTGAACTGCCCTTGAAAGCCCAGGATGTTCCAAGGATCGACCAAGGCCCCGCACTCAATCGCCTCGCGCAGTTTGCGTTCCACGTCGGGCAGCATGGCGGTCGCGGGGGCGGCCTCGCCGCGGTCAAGGGCGTGATGGCCCGCCGTCAGCCGGCCGCAAATCTCGCAGAGCAGCCGCGCCGAGGGCACCGCCACAATCTCGGCCTGCCGCGTGCTGGCCTCCGGATATCCCATGCGGGCGAAAAGCTGGGCCAAATGCACGTGCTGTAGTTGCACGGCGCGGAGCCGGGCCAGGCATTGATTGAGGTGTTGCCGAGCGCCGGCCAGGGGTTGGCGGCGCGTCTGGGCTTCTTGTTGCAAGCGTTCGCCGCGCGAGCCGGGCTGGCGGGCCAGCAAGCGGCGGTAGAATTCATCGCGATAAGCCGCGATGCGCGGCACGAGCGTGGCCAGCATCACCGTGGAATCATGTGTCTCGGGTCCGCGGCCGCTCACGCCCGACGCCATGAGAATGGTACCCGCCAACACGGCGGCCCCTTCAAACAGCAACTCCTCGCGCGGCAGTTCGCCGCGGGTTTGCAGGCGATCCTCGAGGGCCGCCAGGGTGATCTCTTGGATGACAAAACGCCGGTAGCGGCCCTGGTTGTCAATGCGGTGCGGATCCCACTGACCAAACTGGTAGTTGGGCCGTTTGTTCACCGGATGGTCGAAGTCGTAGGCGCGTGGGTCGAAGGCCAATTCATCGAGCAAGTCCGGGCTAAAGTAGGCGTCTTCCAAAATGTCGGCGTCGGTCGCGCGCAGAATCTCCAAGGCGGCTGCGATCAACTCCTGATAGCGTCCCGCGCCGACGCCCACGCCGCGCAAGTAAAGCGGCACGGGGGCGACCCACTCATGCGGATAAGGCTCCATCGCTCGGGTCGTGCGCAGCACGGCCACCGGCCGGTGGCCAATGAAGGAGTTGAGCTGCTTGATGGCCCCGGAACTGATCCTGTCCGCCTCCTCCCACGGGGCGCCTTGCGCGAGCACCGCCTCGCAGCCGCGCGCCAAAAAAAAGGGGCGAAAGAGGTTTTCCTCCGTTTGGTGCCAGAGCAGTTCGCGGTGAAAGGCCAGGTATTCGGCCGGCAGACGCTGGAAACCGATTTCAATCGCGGCTTGCGCCTGATCCGTATCGGCAAACACGGCGGACGTGCCGCGCAGGGCGTTCAGCCGCGAGCTCAGGATGGCGCGCAGCGTCTGCCAAAGGGGTTCGGCAAACACCGCTTCTCGCGAGAGCTCGGCGGCAAGCAGGTTTAGATTGCGCTCGAAACGCGCGTCGGCCGAACCTGCCGAAAGGTTGAGATACGCCAGTATTTCTTCCACGGCTGTCTGAGCTTCCTGGCTCAATTCTCGTGGATCCTTCGATGACACCGATTCGGCCTCTTTCCGCCAAAAAAATTACCATGCTTTCACTGCCTCCCTTGACTATGATAGAAAGGATATAGGCGGTGCGACAAGCGACCATATCTAAGCGATCTTATCAGGAATGTTGATGATGTACCGAACGATGGCCATTCTGGCTACTTTGCTGCTGGCGACGAGCCTGGCCGAGGCCGCACGGCCGCTGGGCAACGTGGTGACTCGTGAAGCGGCGCGGCGCTACGGCCTGGAACGCGCTTGGGCCACGCAAATTGAACTGGATCGCTCGCGAGGCCGGGTGGCTTTCGCCACGCTCAACGCCGGCCTGTTGCTCGTGCAAACCGACCAGGCGACGCTGCACGTGCTCGACGCCGAGACGCGCCGCACGCTGTGGATCGCGCATGTCGGCCGGCCGGGGCCGGTCACCTCGCCGCCGGCGGCGAACGATAAATACGTCGTTTCCACCAGCGGCAGTGTGGCCTATCTTTTTGAGCGCGCGTCGGGCAGGGTTCTTTCGACCCGCAAGATGCCAAGCGTGCCCAGCACGGGAGCGGCCATCAGCGACACGCGCATCTACATTCCGCAAGTGAACGGCATGATAACGACCTTTCGCCTGCCCTCGGAGAAAAACAAGGAAGAGACGCCGATGGAGCAGCGGTTTAGAGACAATGCCGCCAACTACGCCGGCAAGGGCATTGCCTTCGCGCCGCCGGTCGTAACGGAGCAGGGTGTTGTTTGGGGAACCGACGCCGGCAACATTTATTCGGTTACGCCCGATGAGCTTTACGCCATGTTCCGGTTCAAGTGCCACGCGGCGGTCTTGGGGGGCTTGTTGTATCGCGCGCCGTACATCTACGCCACTTCGCGCGATGGCTACATTTATGCGTTGCGCGACGGCAGAGGCTTCGCGCGCTGGCAGATTTCCATCGGCAGGCCCATGACCGTGGGGCCGATGGCGACCGAAGACGGGGTGTATGTCATTCCCGAGACGGGCGGAATCTATAAACTCTCGCCTGAGACCGGCGAGGAACTCTGGTCGGCGCCCGGTCCCCAGCAGTTTGTCGCCGTCAGCCCGACAAGGCTGTATACCGCCGACATCGAAGGGCGCTTGCTGATTCTCGACGTCAAAAGCGGCGCTCGCTTGGGAACGCTCGGCACGCAAGGATCGACGATCAAGGTTTTCAACCGCGACAACGACCGCGTTTATCTGCTAACCTCAACCGGCCTGGCGCAATGCCTGCACGAAGTGGGCCTGAAAGAGCCGGCCTCGCACAAGGCCATCGCCATTTCCGATGAGGATAAGAAGGAAGACGCGGACAAAGAAGATAAACCAAAAGCAGAAAAGCCCGCCGCGGATGAAGGCCCCGATCCCTTCGGCGCCGACGACAAAATGCCCGCCGACGACAAAATGCCCGCCGACGATGATGCGGACCCAATGGCTGATGACGCGATGGAAGACGAGAAGTAGAATGTCCGCATGCGAAATCTGTGTGTTTTGACCCATCGAGTGCTTCTCAGCCTTGCCCTGCTGGCCTGCGCCAACGCGGCGCCGGGCGATACAGACGGGCGGACAGACGGGCGGACAGACGGGCGGACGGGCACAGTTCAGTTCCAGCCGGGAGCGGACGAAGCCGAACTGCCGCAAATGTATCGGCTTGAGGCGGCCAGCTTCGAGTTTCAACAGCGGCCGGTGACGACGACGGCGACCGGCTACCGGGTCTGGGAGCTCACTTTCCCCTCGCCGCTGAAGACACCATTCGAGGTGAACAACACCGTGCATGGCGAGTATTTTTGCCCGGTGCCGCCGGGTAAACACCCCGCCGTCATTGTGCTGCACATTTTGGGCGGCGACTTCAACCTGTCGCGGCTGTTTGCCCGGCAACTGGCGCAGGGCGGCGTGGCGGCGCTGTTCATCAAGCTCCCTTATTACGGCCCGCGGCGGCCGGCGGGGGTGAAGATGCGCATGGTGTCCGAAGATCCTCGCGAAACCGTGGCCGGCATGCGGCAAGCGGTGCTCGACATTCGCCGGGGCATCGCCTGGTTGGCGGCGCAAGAAGAAATCGACGCCGATCGGCTCGGCATCTTTGGCATCAGTCTGGGCGGAATCACCGGCGCGTTGACCTTGGCGATCGAGCCTAAGTTGAGAATGGGGTGCCTGATGTTGGCCGGCGGCGACGTGGCTCAGGTGGCCTGGGAGAGTGAGCGGCTGGCGAAAATTCGCAACCATTGGCTCGGGCAAGGCGGCACCAAAGAGGAGTTTTTCGCGCTCTTCAAAAGCATTGACCCGGTGACCTACGCCCAGCGGGCGCGGGGCAAGCGCATGCTGATGCTCAACGCCGCGCACGACGAAATCATTCCGCCGGTCTGCACGCAGTCGCTGTGGCGCGCCCTCGGCCAACCGGAAATCGTCTGGTACGAAGCCGGCCACATCACGGCCGCCCGATTTTTGCTCGACGGGCTGGCGCGTGTAACCACGTTCTTCAAAACCGCGCAACCCTAGAATTATACCGCACGCGGGCCAAAATGAGGGAACGCTCGCCGTGGGGCGACGGCCCCAATTCCGCCCGCGGGCGGTATAAGTCTGGATCGAGGCACGCTACTCGTCATCGCCGCGCGGCTTGCCGTTGGGAATTAACTCCCCGTCGATGATGCGAATGAGCTTGGAGATACAGAGCTTGTTCACGCTGGTCGCATGGTTTTTGGCTTCGGCGGTCAGCGCGTCGTGCAGGCTTTGCGGCAGGCGGATCGTGATTACACGCACGGTTTCCTTGACCTGAAGAATGTCCTCTTGTTCGCGTAGCCGAGTGAGCATCTGCTCGATCTCGGCATACTCGCTGGTCCGCTTGAACGCCGCCAGCGACTTGGGTTCGGGAAAGGCCGTATGCACCGCGCCGTCGACACCAACCACCACGCGAAAGAAGCTCACCCAATCGGGGTTGCGGCTATAAAAATCCTGCGCCACGGTGAGCACCCTTTTCGCTTTTTTTTTGATGTCGCTTGACATCAGCCATCCTCCTAATGGTTTTTACAAGAATCATCCGCCGGTTCTCCCGGCTTGAGCCTTTCCATTGGCCCTGGAATCGCCAAATTTTTCCTGGCGAGTCAAGCCCAGCGCCGATAGCATTACTGTGCTAGCACTTACGACGATTGCACAAACCTGCCTAGTTCTTGGGCAGCGGTGCTTACAAAACGCGCAATGCCGTCGTGCCTAAAAAACAGGCAGTCGGCTTTTTCGCAGCCGCCAAAGTGTCCACATTCGTCCTGGGCAAATTGGCTAGGGGCCGGAATAGCGAACTGGGGCGTAGGTGGCGCAGTGAGTCGCCCCGCTTGGCACGCGGTCGATCGCGCGGAGGTTTGCAGAAAAACGCTTGGGCCGATACCGGCCTGCGCAAAGTCGGTTGTTGCGTCCCGACTTGCTTGATACTAGGTTTATTCCGCCACGATCGGGGCTTGCCCCCGTCGAGCGATGACTGACTGGCTAGACGTACGGCACCGAGCGCGCCCCGTTTTCGCGTTGCATCCGCTGCCTTCGGCGGCGGATGAAACGCGAAAACGGAGAAAATCTGTCGGGGCGTTCGTTCTAACCGGTCAGAGGCTATCCGAAAACTCGAATTTCGCCGTGGCGGCGTATCGTGGGGCGGCTCGCCGAGCCGTCTTTCGCTTCCAGACGGGCCGGCGGCCCGCCCCACGGCGAGTTTTCGGATAGACTCTCAGTCA
>DASVGM010000531.1:0-5148 GCA_036379555.1 Pirellulales bacterium
GTAGCTGGTAATGTCGAGGTTGCGCGTGCTGGTGGTTCCGAACAGCAAGTGATCGCGTGTGGCCCAGAGCGTATCGGTGTGCCACTCAAGCATCGCGCGCCGCACAAGGCGCTCGGCCGGCGCGTAGTCAACCGTGCCTGCTTTTGGGGTGAGGGTGGCGCGGCGCGTGACGCCGTCGTCCGCCGCCTCAATCTCCAGCGAACCGCCGGCCACCTTCAGCGAATGCGTTTCCGCGGCGCCGCCGGGCGGCCCGACTTTTTTCAACTCAATTTGACCGCTGGCGCTAAACTGATCGCCAATGCTGAACAGCGCGCCCACGTCTTCGGCGCGAACCGGCACAATCTCGCCCTCGTCTGCGCTATCGACTTGTGAGATGTAATAGTCCGCGAACAAAGAACTGCCCCGCGCGATCTGGTTGAGCGTGTCGGGGTCGAGCACGGCGTCTTCCGGGGCAAGTATTTTCACGAAGCTGACGCCCAGCCCCGCGATATACGTGATTTCAAGCTTGTGGCCCGTCAAGTCTTTGACTCGCTCAGCCAGTTCAATCTGATGCGCCTTCTCGATACCCGGCACGAACCGGCCGAGCCTGGTCAACAAACGCTCGGCGTTGGGGTCGAGCGTATTGTAGCTTTTCGCGACCAGTTTGATGACACGGTAGATCGGCACCAGGCGAAGTTGCCTGTCGATTTCCGACCACAGCACGTCGAGCACGGGCGACTGCGGAAACTGCAGCTCGAATTTCTGATCTGAAATAGCCATAACTTCATCGACCGCCGCGAACTCCTGCTCGAACACAACCGTGGCGCCGTCGTTCTGCTTGACGGTGGTTTCCAACGCGATGCGATATTGATAGAGAAAGTTGGCGTTGGAGCGAACCAGCCATTTGCTGTTCGAGCCGGTTCCCGTCACGTTGAACCAGGCCACGCTGCGCACTTTCCGCCCCGGAGCATAGAACTTCAGTACGTCCGACTCGGACGGCTTTGCGGGTCTGCGGTCTGCGGCGGGCGGCTCGACTTGCAACTCGGCGACCGGCGGTTTTTCGGGCCGGCAGCGCGCGTCGGCGAGGCGTTTGTTCTCTTGGGCTTCGTCGCGATCGGGCGCAGCGGACTTGGCAGGCAGCTTCTTCAAGACCGCGTCCCACGCCTCCGCCGCTTCGCACCACTGGCCGTCGCGCTGCAACTCCAGAGCGCGCTGGCGGTCTTCCGCCCATGCTTCGACGGTTGCCTCCGGCGGCTTTTTACCGTTGGACTCACCGCCCTCTGACGCCGACGCGGTTTCAGCAGCTTTCTTGTTATCACCGCCGGTTGGTCTGTTCGCCCACCAGATGGCAACGGCCGCGATGGCGGCGATGACGAGAAGGATTGACAACGCGCGAACTTGACCGTGACGGGTCATTTATTTGGCTCCTATGAGTTTTTCCGCTTTCTTGATTGCGTCTCGCTTAGCCGCCGCCAGCGCGCTCCACGCTCGCGGCGGGCCGGGACAGTCGAGCACCCGAAATTCAATCGTCGAGCCATCGGCGCTAATCTTCCCCTGCCGATGTAAATCGTACATGGCCAACGGCCCGGTAATTTGTTCGTCGATCAGGTTCCAGCGAGCGCCGACTTTCCAGGTCGTCCAATCGCCGTACAAGAGCAACTCAATCGGCTCGCCCGGTTGCCAATCGATTCTTAACGGCTCCGTCTTGTTCCGCCGGTAATCGTATTCTGCCTCAATGGTTGAGCTCGCATCCGGCGGCCTGGCAGCCCATTCGTGAACGGGCGTCTCAGCCTTCTGGCCGCTGCCGCTGTTTTTGATGGTCACAACGTGGTTGACTTGTTGCGCGTTTTTCGAGCCACGCTCGGCATGACCGTGCAGAAGTTCGATCGTCCAATGCGTTTTGAGGAAGGCGCTGTACCATCCTTTCAGGATCGGTGCGATGCGGACGTCCGTCTCAAACTCGATCTTTTGTTTGAAGCCGGCGAGGCCGCCGGCGTCTTTGAGATTGCGATCCCACTTGTCGGCCGCCGCGCGTAATGCCCTGAGCCGATCGGCCGCCGCGTCCACTTCGTCAAAGTTGCGCCAATCGTGCCGGAAGGCGGCCTCGTGCAGCTTTTTGAGTTCCTCGTCCGCCGCCAGCCAAGGTTTTGTGTAAACCAACAGGTCTTGGATGTTACCGATCTGGCGTTTGGTCGCGTCCGCCACGGCGAGGTTCGTTTTGCCTTGGCTCGTCAAGAGCCCCGCCGCTTGTGAAGCATCGTACTTTGTTTTATCGGTGAAGAGCTTTTGCCATTCGCGCTCGGCCACGGTGCGCGGGCCGGGCCGGCGCAACATATCAAGTTCGGCTTGCAGTTCCTGAACCTTCCGCTCTTTACTTTGAACGTCGGCGCGTAAGTGCGCGCGTTCCGTGCTCGCGTCGTCGGTTTTCTTTCGCTCGGCGGCAAGCTGCCGTTCCAGATCGACCGTCTGCTCGTTGCCCGAACGCAGGGACTGTATTTCCTTTTCTTTTGCCGCGATGGCGTCGTTCAAGTCCGTTACCGCCCGGCCTTGTTCGCTCAGTTGGGCCTTGACGGTTTGCAAATCTTCGCCGCGACGCTGGCAAGCAAAACCCAATACCAGCGCGCCACAGCCCAGCAACACGAGTGTCACGAAGAGAAACGCGCGGGCAATCCGTTTCAGACGCTTGCGGCGCCGCTTCCAATCGTCGTAGGCGCGCGCGACCTGCCGCGCGTCGTTCGGACGGAGCGCTTCTCGATGAAAAAGTAACGAAACCAACTCCAGGTAGCGGCGATTTGTCTCGCTCAACCACAGGCCGCCCCATGCGGAAGTCTGGCATAGCTTCGCCTTAAGTCGCTCGCGCAAGTCGCTGGCCGATTGGCCATTGACTTTATCGCGGCCGAGAACCAGCTCGCATGCCGTGACACCCAGGGCGTACAGGTCGGCCGCCTTGTCGCCGCATTTCGGGTCATCGCACTGATAGCGGTGGCCGACAGGTGGAAATAGCGCATTGTCGGTGAAATAGGGCAGGCGCCCGGTCGCGGCGTCCTCAAGCCAGGCGGTGAAACCTTGTTCGCCGTCGGCGTCGCCGCGCTTGATAAAAATATTTTCAGGCCGAACGTCGCCATGAACAAGCTCATGCGCGTGTAAGTCAGCCAAGGCCCTGGCGATCTGTTCAATAATTGCCATCGCCTCAGCGGTTGATAGCGTGCCGCCCTTTTCCTCCAAAAACACAGCAAGCGACTTCTCCTGCCGATTGCCGACGAGATACAAACGATCGCCGAATTTGCCCGCTTCCAACAGCGATCCGACGTGCGCCGCATCCAGTTCAAGAAGCTTTGACAAGCGCTCCGCAAAAGCGGCGCGGTTCGCTCCAAGATGGTCGAGCTGCTTGGCAGCCAGCACACGCACCACACGCTTAACGGGATGTTGCGCGTTAAACCGTCGGTCTTCGGCTGCAAACACGTCGCCGAACGTGCCACTGCCGCCTGTCAGCCGCCGGCCACAAACAAGCCCATCGGGCAAGCCCGCCAATTCATCGCGTGGGCGTTCGGCGGCCTCGCCTTCGAGCCGCTGTGCCGCATCGGTACTCATGGTTTATTCTCTCGCCGAGTCATCGCCAAGTTTTTCCATGATCCATTGAAATACTTCCGCATCTTCCGGCCGCGCGCCGGGCAGTGCCAGCAACTCAAGATGATTCAGTTCAAAGAGGCCGCTATCGGTGACGCCTTCCAGGCGCGCGCTTTTCACGGACACGGCGCCGTCGCCCAGTCCTTCGCGCATTTCGTCCGAGCGGATCGCTTCGATGACCGTCAACCGGGTTGCCAGCGGCGTACTGCGGCTCTCGAACAGTCGAGCCAGATCGCGCTCGAGCGCCGCGCGACGCGCTTCGCTCACGAAAGGCCGCCGGCCAATCAGTGAGTAATATCGCACCCCGGCGACGCGATGACAAGCATTGAGATCCATAAGAAACTTGCTGCCGGGCGAAAGGTCGGCGGCGGCTTCGCCTAGCCCGTCACGCATGAGGTCTTTGCCCAAGGCAACCGCCAGCGGCGACGATGTTACCAGCTCCAGCCACTCCTGGGCGCCGGCCAGGCTAGAGCCGTGATGCGGAGCGGCCAGCATGAAGAGATGCGTCACGCAGCTTGGCGCCGGCCCGGCCTCCAGACAATGCCGCGCCAACAGCCCGCCCATGCTGTGCGCCACAATGGCCAGCCGTAGGCCGGGATAACGACGCGATAGCGTTGTTAACTCGTCGCGCAGCCGGTCGCCGGACCACGCCAGCGGGCCGTCGTTTGGATAATCGAACGTCGCCGCCTGCACGCCGCGGTGATGGCAGGCGGCCAAGAAGCGGTCAAGTTCGGGCAGGCCAGATTCCAAGCCGTGGACCAGAAGCAACGTGCGCCGCGCTGGATCGAAACCAGCCGGCAAATGCAGCCCCTTGTCTTTGGGCCAGTCGGTCAGGGGTATATGCAGCAAGCGTTCCAGTCGCCGCCGTTGCCGCCGCCGCACTTGTTCGTCCTCTTGATTCTCAATGAACAGAGTCAGCCGGTCTTTGGTGATGGAGACTTTCGCCAGGCCGGTTTCACCGGCCAGCGCCAAAGCCGCACGCTCCAAGGGCGTCAACTCAAGCCGCTCGCCACTCATTTTGTCGATGGCATAAACGCTGCCCAGTTTGCGGTTGCATTCGGCGCAAAACTCGCGCGGCGAGTAAAACCGTCCATCCTTAAGCGAGACGGAGATTTCAATGAATTCCTCCGCCCATACTGCGCCGGCAAGAACCAGCGGCAACAAACAGGCCGCGAGAAAATAGCGGAGGACGGCGAGAGCTTTCGCGGACATGGGAAACAGGCATCCTCGCGGGAAATGGTAGCCGCCGCAAACGGGGTGGATTGCCGCCGATGACATGCCTTCACTCTATCAGGGCCACCGGCAAGTAGCAAATCTCGCCCCCCGAAAAAATCTTGACGGAAACGCACAGAATCGGGATCGCCCATCTTGGAGTGCGTGCGATTCATCGCCGCTTTCATTCGTCGCGGAGCGACCTTTTTGCCGTTTCGCGAGTGCCCGTTACACCGCACGCGGGCAGGAATGAGACAATCGGCGCCACCGGAGGATGGGCCTCCTGGCCCGTCACCAGCCAAGGTGACGGGCTAGGAAGCCCATCCTCCC
>DASVGM010000532.1:0-6460 GCA_036379555.1 Pirellulales bacterium
TTTTGGCTGGATAGCGGGGCCACGATGCGTTTTTTAAGGCATTTGCCGGGCAAATAAATGGGTTGGCAATTGAAAGCGAATTCTACGCGGTAGAATGACCGGCGTCTTGCGCTGGCGGAGTCAGGCTCTGCTGGCAAGCAACCTGACAAGGGATAGCCGGATCCGGGCGAGGAAATGACTCGCTTGGCCCTGGCCCGTTAAGGCAGGCCAGGGTTCTTTGTCTTTCCGTACATCTCACAGATCATTTATTTGCCCGGCCATGCCTTTGAAAACGCGAACGTCGCCCCGCTCATCGGCGCGAAAACCATCCACGAATCTGTCAGTGGAACCAACATCGGCGAACGCGGACATCAGTTTCAAGCCTCGGTGCTAGAGGCTTGCCGGGTCGGCGTGTACCGCCGAACCGGCGAGCGTTTCTAGCGAATCAGTTCTAAACGTATGTCCAATTTTCGTAGAATGCGACGTACGACGATTTGAAGTGGTCACTTGGTTAATGGAAGACGAGAGATGAAGGATGAAGGGATGAAGGATCAGTGGAAAGTGGAAGGTGTGTCCAGCGAGTCCTCGGCTGGCCTGCGCAAACTGCCCGACTTTGATACGATAACGAGTTGAGATTCCATACTGAATTTGTTTCGCACCGCCACCGCCGGGCTTGCCCCGGTGGAAGCGCTGACTGACGGGCTAGAACGTGTGGCCCTGACAGATTCTTTCCGTTTTCGCGATGCCTCCGCCGCCTCCGGCGGCGGAGGCATCGCGAAAGCGGGGAGCGTTCGGCGCCGTAAATCTAGCCAGTCAGTCAGCGCTCGACGGGGGCAAGCCCCGATCGTGGCGGAATAAATCCAATATCAAGCAAGTCGGGGCACAACAACCGATTTTTCGCAGGCCGTAGGGTGGGCATTGCCCACCATGAATTCACGGTGGGCAATGCCCACCCTACAATACAACACCTAACCATCTATGAATTTGCAAAGGATTGCGACCGCGCTGGCGCTAACGTGCGGCTTTTTGGCGCCGGCCGTGGCGGCCGACGAAGGACCGTGGCATCTCCAAGCGCTGCGGCAGTCGCCCGAAGCGACCTGGGGTGAAACTAAGGATGGCGTTCAAGAAGTTTTTTACGCCGGCGAACCCTGCGACGGCCACGCGACGCGCATCTTCGCTTACTACGCGCGGCCAAAAGAAGGCGACGGCCCCTTTCCCGGCGTGGTTCTCGTACATGGCGGCGGCGGCAAAGCGTTTGCTGATTGGGCGCGGCAGTGGGCCGACCGCGGCTATGCCGCGTTGGCGATGGATCTCGCCGGGCGAGGCGCCGATGGCGAGCGGCTTGCCGACGCCGGCCCGGACCAGGACGACGAAACCAAGTTTCGTGAGTTCGCCGACGACGAGCTCGATCAAACCTGGTCCTATCACGCCGTGGCCGCCGTGCTGCGCGGTTGCTCGCTGTTGACCAGCCTTGACGAGGTCGATGCCGAGCGGCTTGGCATCGTCGGCATCAGTTGGGGCGGCTATTTGACGTGCATCGCCGCCGGTATCGACGATCGTTTCAAAGCGGCCGTGAGCGTCTATGGTTGCGGTTTTCTGGCCGAAGGTAGCGTTTGGCAGCCGACTCTTGAGGGCCTGCCGGCGGACGGGCGCGAGCGCTGGGTGCGCAACTTCGACCCCGCCAACTATCTGGCCGGCGTGCGCTGCCCCATGTTGTTTGTCAGCGGGACGAATGATTACGCTTACCCGCTCGATAGTTTGCAGAAATCGTACCGATTGGTGCGCGAACCGGTGAGCTTGAGCATCCGCGTCAAGATGCCGCACAGCCACCCCGATGGTTGGACCCCGAAAGAAATCGGCATTTTCATCGACGGCGTTTTGAAAGAGGGCCGGCCGCTGGCGAGCATTGGTCCGGCGGAATTACGTGGCGGGCGCGTGGCGGCGCGGTACCATTCGATAGTGCCGATCGCTCGCGCGGAAGTGCATTATGCCGTTGCCGACGGCCCCTGGAAGAAACGCGTCTGGCAGAGCGCGAGCGCGCTCGCTGCGCGCGACACGGTTTCGGTCGAATTGCCCAACTTGCGGCCGCTGGTTTACTACCTGAGCATCACCGACGAGCGCGGCGCGCAGGTCTGCACGCCCCATCTGTTTCTGGAAGAGTGATCTTGGAGTGCGGTGATTCATCACCGCTTTCTCTTGTCGCGGAGCGACCTTGCCTTTTTATTCGCGAGTTCCGCAACCAAAAACTCGGCTTGGCAGGCTAAGAGGCTATCGTGTAGGGTGGGCATTCAGGCTTGGGCCCGCCAAAGCATCTGTTGAAGATGCCCTCGGCTCGCCCGAGGGAGTTTCCCGTTGGCTGTCTACACCTGCGGTCGTCCCCGAAACTCCCGATTTTCCGCCGCTTGGCCGCCTCCGGCGGCCAAGCGGCGGAAAATCGGAAGCAGAAATTCTCAAAAATGCCCAGTGTAGACAACCAACGTGAATCTCCACCCGGCAAGCGGGTGGCATCAACGACCCAACGCCGCTACCTCGAAACGAAGCAACAACTGTCAGTCCTTCAAGTTATGATTTGAGACGGTGCCAATTCCGCTACACGCACTGTCATGCGCTCTCCAGGGTCGGTGCGCAATGCGGGTTACCGTAGCCCGCGCCAGGCCATCCACGCCAGAAACAACAACCACAGCGCCACGGCCGCCGCCGCAAGCAGCAAAAACCACGGCCGCCGCCGCGGCGGGTCCGCCGGAAAAGCACCCTGATCAAAGGGCGTTTCCACCTGCGGTTTGCCGGCGCTGGGCGCCGCGCCAGACCGTTCGTGTTTGGCCATCGTGCCGCCTACTTCGATCGCTCGATGCGAAAGTCTTGCCGCAGGGCCGTGTCAAAATCGTAAACGTCGTCAAAATCTTCGCGGCGATCGTCCTTGGTCTTATGCATTTCGCCGATGCGGATCAGATTGTAAACGATCTCGCCGAAGTCGCCGGTGGAGCGAACGCCCCAGTTGTTAAACACACATTTCGCCATGTAGCCATATTGCTCCAGGGCGTACAACCGCAGAGCTTCACAAAGCTGCTGGCCGGTAAGATGATTTTCCGACGACGGTTCTTGGCCGCGCGGCTCCTCGCGGGCGCGCTTCGGCTTGCTCTTTTTACCCTTGCTCGTTTCGCTCGATTTGGCCGCGCTCAGGCCCAGCACTTTGTGGGCGTGGGCCAGCGTCTCGAAGACAAAGGCGTAGGCCTCAAACCGATAACGCCGGTCTTCTTCGACCAGCTCGACTATTTTTTGGGCGGTATCAGACATGAAAAAAATCGCGGCGAGCTTGCTCCTTAGTTGACGCTATGTTGCGCGACGACCGTTAATACTTCGCCGGCGGCGATCAAAATGCGGCGGCGATCTTCCGTTTCGACCAACAACTGCCGAGCCAAAATCTCGTGGGCCAGCACTTTCGCCCGGCCGCCGGCGGTGAGCACGTCGCAGCCGATCGGCGGCAGTTCCTTTTGCAACTGCTCATAAGTATCGTACTCATATCGCAGGCAGCATTTCAAGCGTCCGCATCGGCCCGAAATCTTGGTCGGATCGAGTGTCGCCTTTTGTAGCTTGGCCATTTTCATGGAGACGGGCGGCATTTCCGAAAGATGCGTGTTGCAGCAAACCGGTTTGCCGCAATCGCCATAATCGGCAAGCAGCTTCGACTCATCGCGGACGCCGATCTGCCGCATTTCGACGCGCGTTTGAAACTCGGCGGCCAGGCGCTTGACCAACTCACGGAAATCGACGCGGTTTTCCGAGAGATAAAAGACCACCAGGCGTTCGCCGCCAAAAATGTGCTCCACGTCGACAAGTTGCATCGGCAACTGCATCTCGGCGATCAACCGCTCGCACACCGCCGCCTCGGCTGTTTGCCGCTGGCGCAGATGATCGACTTCGAGGCGATCTTCGGGCGTCATAGCCCGCAGGATTTGGCCCTTTCCCGGATCGCTCATTTTGTCCAGGTCGTCGTCTTGGGCTTCACAGAGAACCTCGCCGATTTCCAGCCCGCGTTCGGTGCGCGCGACAACCTGGGTTCCGCGGGTCAGCGTTTCGTTACGGCTGGTCGAGTAAACGCCAAGCGATCGCATGACGCCACAACGGACGACGTATTTCGGCATGAATGATAGTAAGCGAAAAACCGGCGCCGGCGCAGCTCACCGGCAAGCACGTTCCTAGTATAATCGCTCGGCCGCGGGCGGTATAGCACCCTGTGCCCTCACGTCTCATTCTACCATGCCACGACGCGGGCCACGCTGCAATCAGTCATGCGGCGCCGGCTTCGGCGCGGCGATCGGGCGTTTCGATCGTCGCGGCGTCGCCCGTATTGGGCTGCGGCTCGTAAAACGGCGCCCCGGTTCCGGCCACCGTCACGCGAATGCGGTGGCCGCGGGCGAACACCTGACTGAGCCAGCCGACATCAAACGAGACCCGGTAAACCTTGCCCGGCGTCATCAACACTTCACGATCGAAGCCTTCGCGATAGCGGACGCGGCGGATCATATCCATGATTAAAATCGAGCGGCCATCGGGATAAACATCGCTCAAGCGAACGATGACGTCGGTGTCTGGCGCGGACGACGATAGAAACAACTCAGCCTGGACCAGCCCGGTCCACTCGACCGGCGCGGACAACGCATCGCTGGTGAACGTGCGGACCTCGGCCTGCGCTTCAAAGCTCCGCGCGTCGGCGGCTCCGGGGAACGCGGGGCCGGGAATGCCGGCCGGCTGGTCAGGATCGGAACGAAAGGCGGTCGCCGTTTGCCGGTCGGCGTCGGGGCCGGGTTGGTCGGACAGCGCGCCGCCGGCACGCAGATAATACGACGTTGGTTGCACCGCAATCGGCCAATCGTCGGCCGTTCGCCACTCGTTGCCTTGCCCGGCGCCGCCTGGCGCGGCACTGTCTGGCGCAGCGCTGTCGCCCGTGGCGCCCATTACGTAATATCGCACCGCCGGCTCGCGCTCGACGCCATTGTCGACGCCTTTCAGATAATGGTCAAACCAGCGGAGCATGTGTTGCTCCATGGCGAAGCGGGCATTCTCAGGATAGACCAACTCGCCCACGCGGTTCGTGTCCTTGGAGCCGCCGTGCCGCCACGGGCCGATCAAAAGCTGTTGCGCCCCGCGCGAATGCGGGCCGCCTTGGTGCTGCCGGCCAATGAAGCTTTGCACCGAGCCGACGCACATGTAGTCGTACCAACTGCCGACGGTAAAGCAGGGCACGTCCATTTTGGCGAACTGGCGGCTGCAATCTTCCTCGGCCCAATAGTCGTCGTAGGCCGGATGTGCGAACCATTCCTCCAGCAAGCGGCGATTGTCGTCTGGATTGCGGCAGACATTGGCCATGGTCTTGAAGCGCTGAGGCTTGGTGGCGCCGCCGATGCGGTAGCCCTCGTGGAACAAACTGAGACCGGTGTCGATCATATATTGGCAGGTCAAATGCGGCGGTTCCGCGACGGCCAAAAAGTTTTGGGCGAAGCCCGCCTGCGAGCCGCCAAACGTGCCGATCTTGCCCGTGCTCCAAGGCTGTGAGGCAAGCCATTCGACCGTATCGTAACCGTCTTGCAGTTGGCCCCAGCCCAGCGCCCGATAACCGACCCACGAGCCTTCGGAGAGGTGCGTGCCGCGAAAATTCTCGGCGGCGACCACATATCCATGCCGGGCGAGCCGAGCCAGCGCTTGGCGCGTTGGCTTGCCGCGCAGGTCGGAATAACGCTGCTCATACAAAACCGGCCAGGGACCGTCGCCCGGCGGCATATAGAGATAAGCCGATAGTTTAGCGCCGTCCCGCATCGGAATCATGACGTGGCGTTCGCTGACGCCCGCCAAGTCGAGATCGGTTTCCGCCGCGGCGGTCAACGACGTCAAACAGAGAATGAGGATGATGAATCGAGCATGAATCATGGCACGGCTGCTTTCTGTGTTGTCGCCGTCTTCGGCCGGTCGAGCACGACTGCGCTATTTGACCATGACCGAGACGCGAGGCTTCATATTGATCGCCGCGACGCCGGACGTCAAGCGGCGATGCACCTCCACCCGTAGCTGACTTCGTGAGAAGTCGGGCCGTGGCAGCAGGCTGTGGCCAGAATTCTCACGAATTCTGCTACGCAGTGTGCAGGGCGTACCGGGACCGGTAAGTAATCCGGGCTAATATAACGTGATGAAGCCGCAGCTCGACATTCCGCGACTCTTGTGAAGATGTCCTCGGCTTGCCCGAGGGAGTTTTCACGTTGGCCGTCTACAATCGCGGCTTTTCGTATGCTCCCGATTTTGCCCCGCTTGGCCGCCGCAGGCGGCCAAGCGGGGCAAAATCGGGGGAGAGAGGCGCGGGCAACGCTCGATTGTAGACGGCCAACGTGAATCTCCACCCGGCAAGCGGGCGGCATCAAAGTTTAATCTCGCGACATTAGAAGTGACACCACTTGCCACTGACACCTTAACTGTCGTTTGCGCAGGCCAG
>DASVGM010000533.1:0-14807 GCA_036379555.1 Pirellulales bacterium
GAGCGACACCTCACGACCTGCCTCACCAGGCGTTTCCCGTTATGAATCTCTGGCAGTTGTCGCCCGACGAATCTCGCCTGGTCACGACCGGCTCCGCCGCCCGCGTCTGGGACACCGCCACCGGCCGCTTGCAAGCCACGCTCGTGGGTCTGCGCGACGGCGAATGCGCTGTCGTCAACCTTGACGGCCATTACATCGGCACGCCCAAAGCCGAGAGCGATCTCGTTTACGTTGTGCAAACGGCCGACGGCCAAGAGTTGCTCTCACCCAAGGAGTTCGCCGCCAAGTACGGTTGGAAGAACGATCCAACGAGCGTTTCGATACCGAAATGAAAAGCGCGTGTGGTCACCTCGAAAGAAGTCGGACAAAAAACTTACTGGACAGAAAAATGTTTTGGTTACGAGCTCCTCTGCTCCCGAGCGGCTATTTCCATGTTCGCCACGCGTGGGTCGCCGCTTTTCCGTCATTTTTTTGTCCCTTCATTTCTTTGTCCGTTGATCTTTGCCTTTAACTTCACGGGAACCACGCAATGACCACGCCAGAATCACGTCGCCCGACTTTGCTTGAAAACGTCATCGCCATGACTCTCATGCTGGCCGCAGTCAGTTTTTTCGCCCACATTCATGAAATCGGCAAAGAGGTCTTCGCGCACCTGGGCAAGGGCGCCGCGGGCTGGGGAACCTACATCGCGTTCATGACCTCCGGAGCGGTGATCTCGATTGCGGGCTTTTCGCAGCTTGTGCCAAGGCTCAAGGGGCCGAAGCCGCGCCCAGCATGGGGAGAGATCCTCGTTCCTTTCCTTATCGTATCGATGGTCGGAGTCTTCGGTTACACGTTTGCCGATTCCCTGGAAGGCGAAGTCCGCCTGAAGATTTCGGCGGGGCATTGGTGGACGGTTCAGCTAGGCAACTGGACCGATCTTCAAGGCGCCATCGGCTGGGCGATCGCCACGTTCACTTTCGTGGGTGTTTGGGCGGCCTTGGCTCAGGTGGCCGAGAGTTGGCGGGCCGTCGGACAGAAATAATCTGAGATTCGGTGAAATTGCTGTTAGGTTTTCGTGTCTTGCGCATAGTTCCTTTAGGAGCATCAAAACCAACTACTCCCGTGAGGAAACCTCCATGCGTACCAGGTGCATGTTAAAACAAGTGTCGGCCAACCATAGGTTATCGCCATCCAATCGCCGTCTTCGACTGGAACCGCTGGAAGACCGCTCGCTTTTGACCGCGTCGGTGCTGTCGGCGGACGTTGGCATCGGGCCACCGATCGATCCGACGGAGTTGAGCAACGTGAAAACCTCCGTCGACAACCAGACTTCGAGCGTCGCGATGGCGCCGAATGGCGACTTTGTGGTCGCTTGGGATAACGACGATCTCTCCAGTGGCAATAGTATTAACGAAACCATCTACGCGCGGCCCTATTTCGCCGACGGCCAGCCAAAATCAGCGCCCATCGAGGTGGCGACGAACTCGCCGCCAACGATCTCCGATACCGCGAAACCTCGCGTCTCGATGGCCGGCGACGGCAGCTTCGTGGTGGCCTGGAATGTCTGGCACGATACCTCGCCGAATCAGGTGGCATTTCGACGATTCGCGGCCGACGGAACTGCGGAAGACGCCAGCCAGGTGTTGGTCGATTCCTCGGACAGTGAGAACGGAGTAAGTCAGGTTGGCGCTGATGTCGCCTCTTATGGCAACGACAATTTCGTTGTCGTCTGGACCCACTATGTTTATAACGCGCCTGGCTCAACCGTCTACATGCGTCTGTTCAACGCCGCTGGCGCCGCGTCCAGCGATTCTGAACTTGTCGACGCGGGCTCAAACCCTCACGTCGCGGCCCACCAGAACGCGGGGCAACCGGCTGACATCGTGGTTACAGGGGAGTCGGTATTCTCTGGCACTAGTTACATCTGGGCCACACCGTTTGAGAACACATCAACGGCTTCTACATCCGGATTTCAAGTTACCACAATGGTAGGCACCAACAACGACTCGACGGTTGCCATGAATGCGTCCGGCGACTTCGTAGTCGGCTGGCAGAATGCGACCTCAGTGTCAAGGCGCGAAGTCTATGCGCGGCGGTACACTTATGATTTCAATGATTTTCAGGACAAAGGCGCGAAGCCTCTCGATCCTCTTCCCATCGAGGTTACCTTTTCAGACGTGGATGCAAGCGACTTTAATCCTGACGTTGCTCTCGCCGACGACGACAGCTTGGCCATCACATGGGACAACTACTCCACCCAGCGCAATTATTATGCGCTCTATGTTCCCTCAGGAAGTGTCATCCCTTTTAGCTCGGGCGAAATCGATGCGGGATATGATAGCGGTTTTGCGCCGGACGCCGCCGCCGGACGCGCCGCGGTGGCGATGAACGGCGCCGGTCGCTTTGTTGTCTCCTGGCAACAAGATCCCAGCGGCGGCTTCCCAGGAATCAATCAGGTCCAAGTGCTGAGATTCCACGCCGACATTCCGCCGGTCGCCAACAACGACGTCTACGTGCTCAGCTCCTCCGCCACCAGCGTCGTCTCGCCGGCGAACAGCATGATCGTCAACGATAGCGATTTTTGGGGCGATGCGCCGCAAGCCGGACTTGTAACTAAACCCTCTCTCGGCACGCTAACGCAAGTGCATCAAGCCGGCCCCCTTGGCGGCACGTTCGCCTATACCAAGGGGCCAAACTTCCAATACACCGACAGCTTCACCTATCAAGACTATGACTCTGACAGCAATGGGCCAAGCAATACGGCAACGGTCACGCTGCTCTCGCAGCCGGCGGCGGTCGTCTACAAGTTTTATGAATCGGTGCTCAACCGCGTGCCCGAAGCCGCCGGCCTGCAATACTGGGCGACGCAACTCGCCAGCGGCCGAACCACCGGCAATTTGGCGGTTGGCTTTTTTGAAAGCGACGAGTTGCTCAACCAGATCATTGGCGGTTATTACACGCATTTTCTGCTGCGTCCGGCTGATGCCGCGGGGCTGGCGTATTGGAAGGGCGTCTGGCACGCCACCGGTGGGCCGGAGCAAATCAAGGCCGACTTCGCCTCCAGCCCGGAGTTTTACAACTCCGTGGGCGGCACGCCTGGCGCATGGATCAATGCGCTTTACAATCGCGTCCTTGGCCGCGCCCCCGACCCGGCCGGCGATTCGTACTGGTTGAACTACTACCAACAGCACTTGGCGGCCGGGCAGAGCGCCGGTGCCATTCAGTGGAATATCGCCTTGGACTTCCTGGACAGCCCGGAAGCCTTCGCCGACGATGTCGCCGGCTGGTTTCACGAGTATCTACTGCGAGCCCCCAGCGCTGCTGAATCAAACCAGTACTCGAGCGAAATGGTGGCGGGCGCGAGCGACCGCACGATCGAGCAGCAGATCACGAACCTGCCGGAATATGCCGCCACGCCAACGGCGCCGGCGGGCACCGCCATTCTCCTGCCCAATTACTTCAACAGAAGCTGAGTCCCACCAAGCAATCTTGGATTCAAGCCGCTCAAGCCGCCTTCTGCAAGCGGCTCTGACGCATGCGTTCGCGCTTGACACACCACTTCGCTCGGCGTCAAATTGCTGTTCCATCGCACCAAGCGCATCACCGCCCAAGAAAAGCACCGATTCATGGCCGCCAACCTTCGCGAAACCGTCGTCGAAAACGTCCCCCAGAACCGCGCCGAGCCGGCCGCCGGGCCGGCCTACAAAGTCATCGGCACGCGGCCCATCCGCCACGACGGCGCTGATAAAGTCACCGGCCGCGCCGTCTATACCAACGATCTGCAACTCGCCGGTATGTTGCACGGCAAAATCGTGCGCAGCCCGCATGCCCATGCCCGCGTCAAAAACATCGATACCTCGGCGGCCGAAAAACTGCCGGGCGTGATGGCCGTGGTGACGGCCACCGACCTGCCCGATTTGCGCGATAAAATCGCCGATCTGGGCGAAGGCCGCGTCAACCTCGCGCACCTGGGCGCCAATTGCCTGGCCCATCAAAAAGCTCTTTATCGCGGGCAAGCCGTGGCGGCCGTGGCGGCCACAAGTCCGCACATCGCCGAAGAAGCCGCCCGGCTGATTCAGGTCGAGTATGAGCCGCTACCGGCCGTCACTTGGGTGCTCGACGCCATGAAGGCTGACGCGCCGCTCTTGCACGACGACGTTTATACCGAAGACATGACCGGCCACCGCATCGGCGAAAAACCGAGCAACGTCTCAAAGTATCTGCTATTTGAAGAAGGCGACATCGAACAAGGCTTCGCCTCGGCCGATGTGGTGATCGAGCGGGAATTCAAATCCGCCAGCGTCCATCAAGGCTACGTCGAGCCGCACGTCTCGGTGGCGCTCTGGAACGTCGATGGTCAGCTTACTATATGGACGGCCACGCAAGGCGCCTTCACCACGCGGCAGCAAACGGCCGAGTTGCTGCATATACCTATCTCCAAGGTCAAGGTCGTGCCGTGCGAGATTGGCGGCGGCTTCGGCGGCAAGATTCCGGTTTACTTGGAGCCGGTCGCCGCGCTCTTGAGCCGCAAGTCGGGCCGGCCGGTGAAGATGGTCATGACGCGGGCCGAAGTGTTTGAGGGCACCGGACCCACGCCCGGCTCGTTTGTGCGCGTCAAGATCGGGGCCAAGAAAGACGGCCGCTTCGTCGCGGCGCAAGCCTGGCTGGCTTACGACGCGGGGGCGTATCCCGGCGGCGTGATTGGGGCGGGCTGCATGTGCGTCTTCAGTTGTTACGACATCGCCAATTACCGAGTTGAAGGGCACGACGTGGTTCTCAACAAGCCCAAGACGGCGGCTTACCGCGCTCCCGGCGCCACGCAAGCCGCCTTCGCCGCGGAACAGGTGGTGGATGAACTCGCCGAAAAGCTCGGCATCGACCCTATCGACCTGCGGCTGAAAAACGCCGCCAAGGAGGGCACCAAGCGCGTCGGCTGGCCGACCTATCCCAAGATTGGCTTCATTGAAACCCTGCAAGCCGCCAAGAATCATCCACATTATCAAACGCCGCTTGCGGGCCAGAACCGGGGCCGTGGCGTGGCCGCCGGTTTTTGGTTCAATGTCGGCATGAAGAGCAGCGCCTCGGCCAGTGTCAATCCCGACGGCACCGTCACGCTGGTCGAAGGCTCGACCGATATCGGTGGCTCGCGCACCAGCATCGCCATGCAGTTGGCCGAAACGCTGGGCATCGCCGCTGAAGAAGTCAAGCCCCAAGTGGCCGATACCGACAGTGTGGGCTATACCGACGTGACGGGCGGCAGTCGCGTGACCTTTGCCACCGGGCTGGCGGCCTATCAATGCGGCCTCGACATTCGCCGCCAGATGGCCGAGCGGGCGGCCGCGCTGTGGGAATGCGATCCCGCCGAGGTGACGTTTGACGGCGGCACGTTCCGCCGCGGGGGCGAGTCGATCACCTTCAAGCAACTTGCCGGCCGAATGCACGAAACGGGCGGCGCCGTGCTGGGCCGCGCGTCGGTCGATCCGCAAGGATCGACCAACGGCTTTGGCATGAGCATCGTCGACGTGGAAGTCGATCGCGAGACGGGCAAAACCGCCATCCTGCGATATACGGTGTTTCAAGACGCCGGCAAGGCGATTCACCCCAGTTATGTCGAGGGGCAACTGCAAGGCGGCACGGTGCAAGGCATTGGCTGGGCCTTGAACGAAGAGTATTTTTTTGACGACCAGGGCCGCATGCGCAACGCCAGCTTTCTCGACTACCGCATGCCGACGGCGCTCGATTTGCCGATGATTGACGCGGTGATTATCGAGGTGCCCAACCCGGCGCATCCTTACGGCGTGCGCGGCGTGGGCGAAACGCCGATCGTCGCTCCGCCCGCCGCGATCGCCAACGCCATTTATCACGCCACCGGCGTGCGCATGCGCGAACTGCCCATGTCGCCGCCGAAGGTTTGGGCGGCGATGAAGGGGCAAAAGAAGTGATCGTCTCGCGACTGGAAGGGCATGATCGCCAAAGTCATGCCCGACGATCTCATCGTAATTGCCTCATATTCCAACGCCGCTGGAGCGGAGATTGCCCGCGCCGTGCTGGAACGTGAAGGCCTTCAAAGCTGTCTGGCGGACGAAGGACTTGTCACGAACTTCTGGCTTTTGGGCAACGCGGTGGGTTACGTCAAACTGCTCGTGGCGGCCCGCGACGGCGAGCGCGCCCGGGCGATTCTTCGCGCGGCGGACCAAAGCCGGCCGAACGACGCCGAAGACACAGCCCGCAGCGGCGGCGCGCCTGACGATGAGAATGAAATCGACGCCGTCGCGATGGTTGATGACGAAGCGCGCCGCGCCTGGCGCGCGGCCGTGCTGGGCGTGTTGTTTTGCCCGCCGTTGCTGAACGTCTACTCCGTCTACTTGTTGCTAAAGCTAAGCAGCTCTGAGCAAGGCATGACCGATCGCGGCCGCCGCGCCGCCGTCGGCGCGGCACTGGTGAACTTGTTGGTTTTTCTGTTCTTGGCGGCCGCTTTCGTTTCCCTCAAGAGCTCGTTTCGTCTCTAGGCCACGCAAATGCTCAAGAAACTGCAGGCGATCTGGAAACGGGCGACCGGTCAAGGTCGCGATCAGCCGCGACTTGATATTGGCGAGGGTGAAGTCGCGCTTTTCGACCATGGCGAAGAGATTTGGCGCTTCCGATGGGCCGACATCAGCCGCGTCGAAACATATAAACGTGATCTATTCGTCGTTGACATGATTGGTGGCAGCAGGTCGCCTTTCCGGCTTTTACGACGAACTACCGTGTATTGTATGCCAGAGACGGCGCGTGCCGTATTAGCGTAGATTAGGGCCAATTAGTGTTCCGGACTTTCAGCGTTTTTGTGGCCCCGGCCGCCGCCAAGATTACGGAACGCTAATCCACGCTAATTTTCGCTAATCAAGACAGTAAACTTTGAATCGCCGACCCCCGCGTGAAGACGTCAGAATACTGTTGTTCGCTCATCGCAATCTACAGCCGGTTTCAACTTCCGTTGAATAATTCGTAAAATCAACCTTCTTCGCGCGGGGATCAGTAAAACCGCTCCTTCGCTGACTTGAGACGCCAGACGGGCCGGTGGGCTTTGTTTGCCGCTTCAGCGCTCGCCGGCTTGTTTCCGTAGAAGTTCCGCCAATTCGGCCACTTCGCGGCGCAGCGAACTTACCTCGTCGCGCAGCGACTTGATATCCTCTTCGACCTCGGCCTCTTCTTCTTCGCTTTCTTCTTCATCGTCAGCTTCGCCTTCGTCGTCATCATCGCTGTCCATTTCTCTCCGGGCCTCGCGATGCGGCGATCCTCGGCGCCAGTCGGGCATCCGGCCGCGCATCATCGCCGGACCACCGTGGCCAAAATCGTGGTGAATAAAAACGTGAATGTTGATGTTACGCGGCGGCCCGTCATGATGCTGGTGACCCGGACCAGGATGATGATCGCCCAATCCAGCCCCATGCATGCCTGGCCCATGTGGTCCGCCGAAGCCGAAGCCGGGACCACCGAAACCGGGGCCGCCTCGATGACCATGTCTGCCGTCAGGCCCGTGACCGCCGGGCCCGCTACGTTCACTTGACTCATGATCGCCTGGCCTACGGGCATGTAGTCCATGATCGCGCGGTCCATGATCTCCGAAATCCCGGTCTCCATGTCGCCCGTCTTCGTGGAGCCCCTCTCCGTGGTGTCGGTCGCCGTGATGTCCGTCTTCGTGATGTCCCTCTCCGTGATGTCCCTCTCCGTGATGTCCCTCTTCGTGATGTCCCTCTCCGTGATGTCCCTCTTCACGTCGCTCACCGTCACGTCGCTCACCGTCGTCTTCTTCGCGCAACGCGAGTTGCGGGTCGAAATCCGACATAATCGTCACCAGTCGCTGAGAAGATTCCGGTTTGAGCACCGCATCAAGAATTGCCCCGAGTTCGCGCAATAGCGAGGGCGAAATCGTGGTTGAATTGCCTTCTTGAGCGGCGGCGAGAGGCGCGCTCGTTTGACCGGCTTGTGGTTCTTCGGCGAAGCACCAAGTGCCACCTAGAGCGGCCGCCACGGCCGCCACAGCAATCGTACGCATGATCTGGTTCCTCATAGAGAAGGGAGTAGATTGTACCACATGACTTGAAAACGAGGCATGAACTTGCCATCGCCCGTCCTTGTGCCCTTGTAACTGGTGAGCCGCCGCAAGTCAATGCGCGGCGTTCTGGACCGGTGCGCAACGCGGGTCAGTCGCTCTCACGCGATATGAACCGCGCCACCTTGCGGCCCGTCGTGTTCAACGGATAGTCGGCCAACTCCACGGGGCGCAGCCAACGTAGTTCCGGACGCCGAGGCGGCTTTTTCACGCAATCGGCCCAGTGGCATTCCAGCGTGATGCGGAAACGCGTCACCCCATGCTTGAGCGTGGTCAGCGGTTCCGCGAGCCGGGCCGATACCCCCGTCGCCGCGGCCAAGCGGGCGACAATCTCAACCGGCTCGCGGTCGGCGCACGATGAAATGTCGAACCGCGGAAAATCCCACAGGCCCGCCCAGCGTTCGCCCGGTTGGCGCTGTCGCAGCAACACTTTTTCGCGATGACGCACCACCACCAGGGCCTCGCGCACCAGTTCCACCTTGGGCCGCGGCTGGGGCCGCGGAATGAGGTGCGCGATCGACTGCCGGAAGGTGGGACAAAGTTCCACCAGCGGGCAGCGCAGGCAGGCGGGGTTGCGCGGCGTGCAAACGAGGCTGCCCAACTCCATCAGGGCCTGGTTCAGCTTGCTCGAACCACGCCGCGGCAACACACTCTCCGCCAACCGCCAGAGCACATCTTGGCCGGCTTTTTTCCGCGGGTCGTCGCGGTAGGCAATTAGCCGGCTGAGTAGGCGAATGGTGTTCGCTTCGAGAATCGGCTCACGCGCGTCATAGGCGATGGAAAGAATGGCGCCGGCCGTATAGCGGCCGATGCCCGGCAGGCGGCCAACGGCGTCGCGATTGGTGGGAAACTTGCCGTCATGGTCTCGCATAATCTCTTGCGCCGCGCGATGCAGTTGCCGCGCGCGGCGGTAATATCCCAGCCCTTCCCACAGCCGCAGCACCTCATGCTCAGGGGCGGAAGCCAAGTGGGCCGGCGTGGGAAACGCCGCGATAAAGCGGGGAAAATAGCGCTCGACCGTGGCCACCTGTGTTTGTTGCAGCATGATTTCGCTGACCCAAACGTGATAAGCGTCGGGCGCGTGGCGCCAGGCCAGATCGCGCGCGTTGCAGGCATACCAAGCGAGCAGCTTGCGGCGGAATCGCCGCAGCCATGCCGCATCGGGCCATTCATAAGCCGCCGGCGTCGGCTCGTTTCGCATCCATGTCCTCGATTGTATTTTCGTTTGAGGTTCTTTGGCGAGCCGTTGGGTGGGCATTGCCCACCATGAATTCGCGCTGGGCAATGCCCACCCTGCAATTCCGCAACTCGTAATATTCGATCTAGCAGAGCTAAGCTATACTACGGCCATGAAGGAAGGCAAACGCAAATCAAAAACGGCCGCGAATGACCGGCAACTACATGACGAGTCGCTTGGCTTTCGTCGCCGCCGAACCGCGCTGCGCGTGCGACGAAAGCCGGCCGAGCAAGCCTGGGAATTGGTCCATCCGCGTTGCGCGCTGGAGCGCGCCGAAGACCTGCAGGAGGTCCGCCTGATGCTCGATGCCGGCGAAACGGAGATCGCGCGTGATGAATTGCGCTGGTTGCTCAACGGTTGCGGTGATTGTGTCGCCGCCCATCGCATGCTGGGTGAGTTGGCACTGGCAGAGGGCGACCCCAAGCTGGCCCGCGGCCACTTTGGTTATGCCTATGAAATCGCCCTTTCGGCGTTTCCGCCGCGCGGCCTTGATGGGCCGTTGCCCTATCGACTTGCCGCCAATCAGGCTTTTTTGGAGGCGGCCAAAGGTCTGGCATGGTGCCTGCATGAGCTTGGCAAAAAAAAGCTGGCACGCCGGGTAATCAAGCAGTTGCTCGATTGCGATCCGACCGATCCGCTCGGCGTGCGCGCATGGCAAGCGGCCTGGGATAGCGAGCCGTCCTGATGAACCTGACCATTTGGCACGCCGCCATCCTTTTCATCTCGGGGGCCGGCACCGGCGTGCTGGGCGCGATTTTGGGCATTGGCGGCGGCGTACTGCTGATTCCCATTCTCGTGATTGGTCTCAACCTTCCCATGCATGAAGCCGTGGCGACGAGTATTATCTCCGTCATCGCCACCTCGACCGCGGTTGCCAGTACAAACGTCGAACGCGGAACGGCCAATATGCGGCTGGGTATGACCCTCGAAATCGCCACGGCCCTGGGCGCCATCTCAGGCGGGCTGACTGCCCGGCTTCTTTCCTCACACGCCTTGGAGGGCCTGTTCTCCATCGCGCTGGCGCCCACCGCCATTTTAATGTGGCGCGGCCGCACGGAGGCCGCGCCGCGCGCCACGAACTCTGATCTAGCGGCGACGGCACCGCCGCAAGCGGAGCGGAACGACGACAATCACGCGTTGGGCGCGCTGGGCGCATCGTATTTTGACCCGGCGCTGCGGCGGGCGGTGACTTATCGCGTGGAAAAGTTGCCGTTGGGTATGGCGGTATCGTTCGTGGCGGGCAATTTGTCGGGGCTATTGGGAATTGGCGGGGGAGTATTCAAGGTGCCGGCATTGCATTTGCTTTGCCAAGTGCCGGTCAAGGCGGCGGCGGCGACCTCGAACTTCATGATCGGCGTGACGGCGGTGGCCAGCGCTTTTCTGTATTACGGCAACGGCAATGTGCGGCCGGCCTTGACGGCGGCGGTGATTACCGGAGTGCTCGTCGGCTCGGTCGCGGGCTCGGTGGCCAACCAATACATTGGCGGCCGCGCCGTACAACGATTGTTCGCCGTGGTACTTATCGTCGTGGCCGTGCAAATGCTGTATCGCGCGCTGCGCGGAGGGTAAAACGTGGAACAACACCAACATCGCCTTGAACATTGGGTGCATTGGACGCTGCTGGGCGGATTACTCGTGAGCGCGGTACTATTGGTCTCCGGCATGCTGGCGATGCTATTTGAGGGCGAAATATCGGCTTCACCGCACGAGCCACTTGGCACGCTGTTGTGGGAAGCGATGCACTTTCGCGGCCCGGCTCTGACGGTGCTCGGCCTGCTGGTTCTCATGATCACGCCCATCGTGCGAGTAGTCGTCCTCTTGGTCGGCTGGGCGCTCGATCGTCAATGGCGTTTCATGCTGGTCGCGCTGGCCGTGCTGGCGTTACTCATCATCAGCCTGTTGCTTGGAGTGAAATAAAAGGCAATCCAAAAACTGAGCCGTGGGGCGGGCCGCCGGCCGGTCTGGAAGCAGAAGCCGGCCCGGTGGGTCGCCCCACGGCGAGCGTCCCGTCATTTTGACGCGCGTGCAGTATCGTTATGGCAACGGCTTGACCATGACGTTTTTGAATCGCGCCCGGCTGCCGGGGTCGTGCTGTTGAAAGGCGAACATGCCTTGGGAGAGCTTGTGCGGCACGACAACGCCTTCCGGCTCATCGTATTCATACAGCACCTTGCCGTTGACGATCATCGTAATTCGCTTGCCTTGCACGATGATTTCTTGCGTCCACCACTCGTTGTCTTTGGCCGCCGACTCAAAGACCTTGACCACGTAATAAAGGCTACCGGTCTTCACTTTATCCGTGTGGGTATTGTTTATCTGCGATTCATAGCCCGCCTCCGGCCAGCCCTCGCCCGCGAGTTTGCTGTGAAAGAAAATGCCCGAGTTGCCGCCTTTGTTGATCATCACGTCGGTTTTGAAATGGAAGTTCTGAAACTCGCGGCCGACGTAGAACAAATGGCTGCGGCCGCCGTGGCCGGCGATGGCGCCGTCTTCGACGCTCCAATTCTCCGGGTTTTCACTGGCTTTCCAGCCATCGAGCGTTTTGCCGTCAAAGAGCGTGATCCAGCCTTCGTTTTCATCGGCGCCGTGGGCGAAGGTGGCCGGCAGCAGCATGCAAACGGTTGAAAACAGAATGACGCGGCGGAAGTTTTTCATGACTTGAACTCGTTCATGGAAAGGTGGGAAGGGCATCATCCGAGAGTAATTGACGGCCTGACGCGTTGAAAGCCGCAATGCAGACATGGTCTAGTGATTTGCCACGCTGATCCGTCGCTGGACGGCCTCTTTGTCTGCTTTATCCGCCTCCATCGCGCCGTCACAGCAAAGAATCCTCCCACCCGCGCGATCGGTGCGCGGCCAGCAGGCGCATCAAGGGATGGCGGGCAAGGCTTTCGTTGTCGAGCGGGCTGGCGATGAGCGCGAATATCTCGTTAAGCGATTCATCAAGATACAGATCCTCCGCGTCATGAAGATTCGTCGCCCGGCCCTCAAGAATGTGCTTGAGAATCGGATCATCGGTGACGCCAGGAATGAAGTCGTCGGCCGCCATAAGTTGAATCGAAGAGCCTGTAAATCAAGATAAAGTTATTCTATCAGGCGAGAGCGAAGAACGACAATAAGCAGAGAAACCGCATCCGCTCGCCAAGGTTTTAGCACGACGCCATGCCCGCGGAAAAGGCGAAGGTCGCTCCGCAACAAAGAAAAGCGGCGATGAATCGCACGCACTCCAAAAGGTGGATCGTAATACCACAGAGCGAGGAAATGCCAACCTAGCCGGCGAACCACAATATCGCGACTGCCGTAAAAAACTTGTTGCACCGCCGCATGGCGGGAGCCTTTAATGAAGACTGGTTGGCGGGCGAAAAAAATGCCGCCAACGTCTGGACCAGTCGCCCTGGGCGCGTATGATTGCGCATGGGAGCGCACGGAACGCGCGCCGCCGATTTGTCAAGAGCCAAAAGGCTTGCTCGGCCGGAGAAGAAGCTGTAGCCAAGGTAAACCGCCCACACGCGGTTTGCGTTTGACTACAATAGAGTTGATGTAATTTAGGAGGTTTAGGTTGACTGGACAATATCGCTACCGCTTACCTCCGCGCAATCTTTTGCCAAATGGCGGGCGGAAGCGAAAACTTCTGGTTTCGGTGTTAGAATTTGATGGATTTTTCCCTGGTTTGCGTGGATAATTGTCGGACTTGGGTCCGTGCTCGCAACGCTGCCGTACGAAGTTCGCAGGAGGCCTTCCCACCTCGCCTCTGCGACGCGGCCGCGGGCAAGCATGCAGGATGACCCGCGGCTTAGTCCGGCCCACACTTGGCTCACCATGTAGGAGTAGTTGACTTGTACGACGCGCTGTTGGACGAATTGGAAGATGAAGGGACCACGAGCCCTGATGATGCGGTAGATCTTGCGGACAAAGACGACCTCGTCGACGATGACGACGATCTGGGCGATGAGGTCGCGGAGGTGGACATCGATCCGGATGCGGATATGCAATCGGATGAGTTGCTCATCGCTGAAGACGGGGAGTCGTGGTCCGACGACCCTGTGCGCATGTATCTGACGCAAATGGGCGAGATTCCGCTGCTGACTCGCAAGCAGGAGATCGCCCTGGCTAAAGAGATTGAGGTCACACGGGCACGCTTCCGGCGGAAGCTGCTGGAGTGCGACTATGTGATTCGCGACGCGGCCAAGGTTTTGTGCCGCGTCTATTCCGGCGAGTTGCCGTTTGACCGGACGGTGCAGGTCTCCGTGACCGACCATCTGGAAAAAGAACAGATTCTCGGACGGTTTCCCCACAACCTGCGAACACTGGATACGCTGCTGCAGCGTAATCGGCGCGACTACTATCTGGCCTTCAGCAAATCGCGCAAGATGAGCGATCGCCAGCACGCCTGGCGCCGGCTGGGCCGTCGCCGTTTGCGGGCCGTGCGGCTAATTGAAGAGTTGGGTCTGCGCACGCAGCGCATCGAGTCGAAGATCAAAACGCTGGAGGCCTTCAGCCGCCGCGTGGATGAACTGCGGCACAAGATCGTTTCGCACAAGGCGGCCAAAGGCGCCGCCGACGAACGGGCCGCGTGGATCAATGAGTTTCGCAACATTCTGCGCGTGACACAAGAAACGCCCAGCAGCCTGCGGCGGCGCGTGCAGTACCTGCGGCAGATTTACGCCCAGTATCAACGCGCCAAACGCGGCCTTTCAGAAGGCAACTTGCGCCTGGTCGTGTCGATCGCCAAAAAGTACCGCAATCGCGGGCTGAGCTTTCTCGACCTGATTCAAGAAGGCAACGCCGGCCTGATGCGGGCGGTTGATAAATTTGAATATCGCCGCGGCTTCAAGTTTTGCACCTATGCCACCTGGTGGATTCGCCAGGCCATCACGCGGGCCGTGGCCGATCAGAGCCGCACCATTCGCATTCCGGTTCACATGGTTGAAACGATGTCGAAGGTGCGGAACGTGTCGCGGCAATTACTTCAAGAGCTTGGCCGCGAGCCGACGATTGAAGAAACGGCCAACGCCGCCGGCACCGCCATTGACGAGGCGCGCCGCGTGCTGGCCATGAGCCGCTACCCGATCAGTCTCGACCGGCCGGTGGGCAACAGCGAAGACAGCCACTTTGGCGACCTTTTGCCCGACGCGGGAGCTGAAAGCCCGGCGATTGGCGCCGCGCAAGAGATGCTGCGCGGGCGAATCAACAAGGTGCTCAAGACGCTCAGCTATCGCGAGCGCGAGATCATCAAACTGCGCTACGGTCTGGGCGACGGTTACAGTTATACGCTGGAGGAAGTCGGCCACATTTTCAAGGTCACGCGCGAGCGTATCCGGCAGATCGAGGCCAAGGCCGTTCGCAAGCTGCAACAGCCGAGCCGCAGCCAGGAACTGGCCGGCTTCCTCGACTAGACTGGTGGGGCGTGAGGAAACGATTCAGGGCCGGAGTGATCCACTCCGGCCTTTTTTCTTGGGGCCCGTGCCTTGTGTCCATCACCGCCACCTGTGA
>DASVGM010000534.1:0-4443 GCA_036379555.1 Pirellulales bacterium
GCCACCAACCCCTTCTCCGATTTTCCGCCGCTTGGCCGCCTTCGGCGGCCAAGCGGCGGAAAATCGGGGGTTTGAGGAAGGCCGCCTGTGTAGACGGCCAGCGTGAAAACTCCCTCGGGCAAGCCGAGGGCATCTTCAACAATCATTTTGGTAAGCCGGAGTCCGGCCATTGCGAAGGCGGGGGCGTACGAGTGCCAACTGTCAACTTTGCTGGCCTTGGCCGGTGGCAGGCGGCCCCGTCACTGGCTATAATCACTCTCGCGTTCTCACGTCAAGAGGTTCCACAAAGAGGATTCAACCGTGCTCGACGCGGCGACCGACCCCGACCTGGCGGGTCTGGCAAAGCTGAAAGACGCGCATCGCAAACTGCGCGCAGAAATCTCCCGAGTGGTCGTGGGACAAGATCAGGTCATCGACCAACTGATGATCTGCATTTTCGCCCGCGGCCATTGCATGCTCGAAGGCGTGCCCGGTCTGGCCAAGACGCTTATGGTCAGCACGCTGGCCAATTGCCTCTCGCTCGACTTCAATCGCATTCAGTTCACGCCCGACTTAATGCCCAGCGACATCACGGGCACCGAAGTCTTGCAAGAAGACCGCGCCAGCGGCGCCAGGCAGCTTCGCTACGTGCATGGTCCGATCTTCGCCAATGTCGTGCTGGCCGATGAAATCAATCGCACGCCGCCCAAAACACAGGCGGCGCTCTTGGAAGCCATGCAAGAGCGGCAGGTTTCGGCCGGCGGGCAGCGCTATGCTCTGCCCGAACCATTTTTCGTGCTGGCGACGCAAAACCCCATCGAGCAAGAAGGAACCTATCCCTTGCCCGAGGCCCAGCTCGACCGCTTTCTGTTCAAGGTTTTCGTGGGCTACCCCACACCCGACGAAGAGCGGCAGATTTACCGGCTGACGACGGGCATGCCGGCGGCGGAAGTGAGCAAGGTTTTGTCGGGCGCCGAGATTCCCGAATTGCAGGTGCTGGTGCGGCGCGTGCCGGTTTCAGATCATTGTCTCGACTTCGCCCTGAATCTCGTGCGCGCCACGCGCGCGGACGATGAGTTGTCGCCAAAATACGTTTCCAAGTGGATTGCCTGGGGCGCCGGTCCTCGCGCCGGGCAGGCGTTGATCGTGGCCGCCAAAGCCCGCGCGGCGCTCGACGGTCGCACGAGCGTGACCATTGAAGACCTGCGCGCGTTGGCCGCGCCGGTTTTACGGCACCGCCTGGTGACCACGTATTCCGCGCAGGCCGAGGGAGAAACTCCCGACACCATTATCCGCCGCCTCCTTGACGACGTGCCCGAACGTCCGGGAATCGCACGCACCGATGGACGGCTGGCCCAAGTGCTGCGGTCGTGATATCGGCGTCTCGCGGAGCTTCAGCAGGAGGCGAAAATGATTGTTCAGCAGGCACTAGCCGTGATGGCTCTGAGAGGCTATCCGAAAACTCGCCGTGGGGCGGGCCGCCGGCCCGTCTGACTGCAAATGACGGCTCGGCGAGCCGCCCCACGATACGCCGCCACGGCGAAATCCGAGTTTTCGGATAGCCTCTGAGTGGGCGCGGCGCTGCGGAGTATGCGGAGGTTCTTTTTCAAGTTATCAGCCGCGCATCGCTGCCGGCTGTTATTCCCGTCAATTCACTTCAGGGGTTGAGCACTTTTTGGAAAAGGAGAATTACCATGCTGGTATCCACTCGTCAAAGCTCGCCCTGGTTGTCACGCGGCGCGTACCTCGGCATCGCGGTCGCGGCGTTGGCGGTCTGCCTTTTGCCGACGTTTCAGCGCGCGGTCGTGCAAGCGCAAGATCCGACCGCCGCAAAGCCGGCCGGGCGAATCTACGTCAGCGCCAGCTATCGCGTCAAACCGGACGAAGATAAAAAGATCTACAACGCAATCATCGCCATCGATCCGCTCACCGGAAAATGGCAATTGGTCGTCGAAAACGGTCATAACATGCGTCTCTCCCCTGATCGACAGACGTTGGTCTTCAGCCGCTTCGATAAGCATACCTGGAAAATCGACGGCACATGGAAATGCGAACGCGATGGCCAGTTTCCATTGAAAATCTCCAATCGGGCGGGGCGACCGATCTGGTCGCCGGACGGCAAGCACTTAGTCGCCACCAAACAAGAAGGTCTTGACAAGAATAACGACAAATCCAGGGCCACGCCGACGTGGAAGTGTGAAACCTGGCTCATCGATGAGGATGGACGCAATCCCGTTAAGTTGCCTATTCCCGAGACCAGTTGGGTGGCGGACTGGTCTGCCGATGGCCAATGGTTCGTCGTGGGTACCGATCGTCACCCGCCTTACGGTCACGGTTATCAGCTTTACCTAATGAAAACCGACGGCAGCCAGGAGCGCAGGCTCACGCACGGCGGATTGAACGTCTACGCGCGCTTTTCGCCTGACGGCAAAAAGGTGTTGTACCTGCATCAGACGCGCGCCGAGGGCAACAGCATCTGGACGGTGGACATTGATGGCGAGAATGCGACGGAGATCGTCAGGGAGGAAGGTCTTAGCTCCCCCGACGGCGCGTTCTGGTCACCGGATGGGAAGCAAATCGCCGTCGTCCTGTTCGATTGGGAACTGGATGAGAAGGGCGAAAAAGTCCGAACCGCGGGTAATGACCCTCATTTGCGCATCGAGGTCATGGACGCCGATGGTACGAACCGCCGAAGAATCCCGATCGAGGGAGCTCAACTCCGGTTCATCGGCTCTTTGGGCGATTGGCGGTAGACGGGCTGGGCGGCTACCAGCGCGGCTCGCGACCGTGCAGGTGGCGAACGAGAAAATCCAGGCGTCGACGAGAGCCGTAGGGCGTTTCGGCCGCGCCGTGACCGGCGCCGGCGACGATCAACAGATCGAAATCCTTGTCGGCCTTTTCCAGCGCGTTCACAAGCTGCATGGTCGAAGCCGGATCGACGTTTCGGTCCAACTCGCCAACCACGAGCAAGAGCTTGCCTTCAAGCTTGTGAGCATCGGTGACGTTCGACGAAGCTTCGTAGTGCGGGCCGAGCGGATAGCCCATCCATAGCTCGTTCCACCAGATTTTGTCCATGCGATTGTCGTGGCAACCACAGTCGGCGACGGCCACTTGGTAGAAATCGTGATGATCGAGCAAAGCCCGCACCGCGTTTTGGCCGCCGGCGCTGCCGCCGTAAATGCCCACGCGCGAGAGATCCAGCCAAGGCCGCGTGGCGGCGGCCGCCTTGATCCAGGCAATGCGATCGGCGAAGCCGGCGTCGGCCAGGTTGCGCCAACAGACGTCGTGAAAGGCCTTGCTCCGCCAATTGGTGCCCATGCCGTCGATCTGCACCACGATAAAACCCAACTCCGCCAACGTGTGCTGCCCGGCCAACGTGCCAAACGATTTGGGAACGTGCGCCCCGTGCGGCCCCGCGTAAATCTGCTCGACCACCGGATACTTCTTCTCCGGGTCAAAATTCGACGGGCGAATGAGGATGCCAAAAACCTCGGTCTCACCGTCGCGGCCCGGCGCGGCAAAGCGTTCGGGCAGCGTCCAACCGGCGGCGAACAACGATTGAGCGTCGGCGCGTTCCACTTCGCACACCAGCCCGCCGTCCGCCGAGCGTCGTAATTCGATGACCGGAGGTTGATCGACACGCGACCAGCGATCGAGAAGGTAGCGGCGATCGGGCGAAAAGTCGATTTCATGCGTGCCATCGCCTGGCGTCAGAACGGTGAATCCTTCGCCGTCAAAATTGACGCGGCAAAGATGCAAGTAATACGGATCTTGCCCTGGCCGCACGCCGCCGGCATAAAACCAAATCTGCCGTTTCTCGACATCAACATGCTCGACGTGCCGCACGACCCAGCGACCGCGCGTCATTTGCTTCAACTCCGCCGCGCCAGGTTCATAACGATACAAATGATTCCAGCCGTCGCGCTCCGACATCCACAGGATTTCGCCCGTGGTTTCGAGCGGCCGATAAAAGAGCTTGGCGTTGTAGTCAATGAACGTGGGCGACGTTTCCTCGATCAACGCGGAAGCCGCTCCCGACTTGGCATCGACCGCGATCACGCGCAGCGTCTGGTGTCCGCGTTGATTGTAGAGAAAAGTGAACCGCCGCGAGTCGGCGTCCCAACGCAATTGGTCGATGCTCCAAGGATTGGCAAACAACTCGTCGGCGATGGGAATCGCTCGCCGCTCGGCGATGTCGAACAGCCGGGGCCGCGGCCGGGCAATCACGTCGCCCGGCTTTAAGTAGTTGAGCGTGTGCAGCTTGGGCTGCAGTTGATCAGCGGGCGACGATTCAACCAGGTAGACGGTGTGCTCTTGGGCCGGCCGCGTTTGCAGTACGAGCAACTTGGCCGAATCCGGCGACCAGACGAGTGGCGGCTGATAGGCGTCCTCCGCGGTGCCGTCGGTGGTCAGGGCAAATTCGCTGGGAGCGTCGTCGGGCGAGTCGAGCATGCGCAGCCAAAG
>DASVGM010000535.1:0-3134 GCA_036379555.1 Pirellulales bacterium
TGGAGTGCGTGCGATTTATCGCCGCTTTCCGTTGTCGCGGAGCGACCTTCTTTTTATCTCGGCGCGTGTGGCCGCCGGAACGCGTCATCCACTCTCGCCGTCGGAGGAAAGGTCGCTCCGCGACGGGTGAAAGCGGCGATGAATCGCCGCACTCCAAGACAGCCGCGACCGCTTATGTCTGAATTGCAGAGCGCGTCGCTATCCGATTGACCCGGCCCGCTCGGCGGGCGACAATAGAAATGTCCATGTCGATTCAGGCTACTTTGGGAGAGGCTGGCATGTCCGAGCGAATCAGTCGGCGGCGTTACTGGGTGTTTTTCATTGGTTTTTGCCTGGCGGCGCTGACAGCGCCGGCGGCGGTGCTGGGTGTTTCGCAAATCGCCATGAAAGACGGCCGCAACTTTGAAGGCAAAGTGGCCCCGGTGGCCAGCGTGGGCGAGGTGGCCGTCAGCGTGCCGGTGAACGGCGCGCCGCAGGTGCAATCCATCTTGCTCTGCGACGATAGCCTGCGCCGCATCTTTGTGCCCAAGCAGCAAGTGCTCAACGTCATTGAGTCGCCGGCTTCGCCCGAAGTGGCGTTCAACGTGCGGCAATACGTCGCCAAGACGGGCGCGACCGTGAGCCAGCTCGGCATGCCGCTGCGCGTTGACGATTTTGACGATTTCGGCCGGCGCATCTTCCGCATGAAGGCCAACCAGGGGGCGCTCGACGTGGTGCAAGGCATCACCCGGATCACGCCTTTTTGGACCAAGGTGGAATCGCTGCACATGATGAAGGGCAAGAGCTTTGTCTGGGACATGCGCATCGCCACCAGTTCGATTCCGCCCGACCGCCTGCGCATGATCGTCTCGAAGCAGATCAATCCCAAGAAAATTGAAGACCGCTTGAAGGTGGTGGCCCTCTTCTTGCAAGGCCAGCGCTATCAGGACGCGCAAATCGAGCTTGACCGGGTGATTCACGATTTTCCTGAATCAAAGCAACGTTTCGACGCCGCCCTGCGCGACCTGCGGCAAGAGTTCGCCCGTCGGGCGCTGAGCGAAATTGAAGTTCGCACCGCCGCCGGCCAACATACGCTGGCCAGCAGCCTGCTGCAAAATTTTCCGGTGGCCGGCGTGGCCGGCGAGACCGTGCAGGCTATCAAACAGGCCCTCGACGAATATCGCATCGACACCGACCGCTATAACGAAATCCAGCGGAAGCTGGACGAACTAATCGGCAAGTTGTCCAAAGATGAGCAGCGGCGCGTGGAAGCGATGCGCGACGAACTGCGCAAAGAACTGAACCTGAACACTCTGGGTCGCATGGCGTCGTTCCGCCAGTTCTGGGACGACCCTGAGCTGACCGACCAGGAGAAAGCGTCCTTGGGCATCAGCGGTTGGCTGGTGGGCAGCGACGACGCTTTGCGCAAGCTGCCGATCGCCATTTCGCTGATTGAGACGCGCAACCTGGTGCGGCGATACCTGGCCGAACCCAAGGCCATCAATCGCGTTCAGCTTTTGGCCGAGTTGGCCGCGCAAGAAGCGGCCACGCCCGAACTGGTGGCCAAGCTGCTGCGTTACATGCTGCCGCCGGTGGAAACGCCCAAGCCCGCAGGCGCGCCGGCCGGTTTTTATGAGCTGTCGGTCAACGGCATGCCGGGCGAAGCGCCCACCTACTACCACGTGCAGTTGCCGCCGGAATACGATCCGCACCGGCTGTATCGCGCGGTCGTCACGCTGCATGGGGCCGGCACCACGCCGCGGCAGCAGATCGACTGGTGGGCCGGCGCCGCCGCGGAGAACGGCCAACGCGTCGGGCAGGCCAGCCGCTATGGCTACATCATCATCGCGCCGGCCTGGGCCAAGGAAGGGCAACGCGATTATTTCTACTCCGCCAGCGAACACGCCGCCGTGCTCAACTCGCTGCGCGACGCTTGCCGGCGGTTTTCCATTGACACCGACCGCGTGTTCATCACCGGCCATTCGATGGGCGGCGACGCGGCCTGGGATATGGCTCTTTCGCACCCCGATCTCTGGGCCGGCGCCATGCCGGTCGTCGCCCGGGCCGATATGTACATCAGCCGCTTATGGCAGAACATGGAGCGAGTGCCCTTTTACCTGGTGGGGGGCGAATTCGACGGCGACAAAACCAAGCACAACGCTCTCGATCTCGACCGTTACCTGAATCACAACTTCAACGCCACCGTGGTGGAATACCTGGGGCGCGGCCACGAGCATTTCTCCGACGAGATTTTGCGGCTGTTTGATTGGATGAATCGCCATCAGCGCAACTTTTATCCCAAGGAGTTCACCACCTTCAGTATGCGCCCCTGGGACAACTTCTTCTGGTGGCTGGAGCTCGATGCCTTTTCCGACCGCACCATGATCTTTCCTGAGGAGTGGCCCAAAAAAGGCGTGCAGGCGGCTCAGAGCAAAGGGCTGGTGAACGCCACGAACGGCCTGGTGGCGAAAAGCGGCGCCAAAAAGGCGATCATTTGGCTCAGTCCGGATGTGGTCAATTTCAAGCACAAGATCACAATCACCTTCAACGGCGGCCGCGCAAGAATACCGGGTTCGGGCCTCGAACCCAGTTTGAAGGTTCTGTTGGAAGACGCGCGCACGCGGGCCGATCGCCTGCACCCCTTCTGGGCCAAGATCGAAATGCCCTCCAACCGCATCAACGACGGTGAGGGCGAGGCGGAGGAGAAGTAAGCGGTTGACGCCGCGGGGATGTTTGGCGTCTTGGAGTGCGTGCGATTCATCGCCGCTTTCCGTTGTCGCGGAGCGACCTTCTTTTGATCTCGGTACGACTTGAAACGATCGTGTTTCATACAGGAAACCATCAACCGTTTGACGTGAGATGTGTTCCGCTCCGCCACCACCGGCTTCACGCCGGTGGAGCGATGATTGACCTGGATAAACCCGGATCGTGGCGGAACAAAACCGGCTTTACTGGTTCGGGGCGCGTAACACCTCGTTTGCGCAGGATGGGCGTGGCCTGCGCAAACGACAGTTCAGGTGTTACTGGCAAGTGATGTTACTTTTGTTCCGCCACTACCGGGCTTGCCCCAATACCGTTGAATTAAGGGACGCCGCCAAGCCGTTATCGCACAATCTGGGAAACCTGGATATGAGCAGGTAACGCCTTTTGTCATC
>DASVGM010000536.1:0-4114 GCA_036379555.1 Pirellulales bacterium
GTCGGCGCCGGCGCGGACGAGTTGGCCGAACTGCCCGATCCGGCCGTCGACGAGGAGTTCTGGCAGCGCGAGCATCGCGAGTGGCTTGTGGCGCGGGCGGCGGCGGTGATGCGCGCCGAGTTCGAGGAATCGACCTGGCGGGCCTGCTGGTACTGCGTGGTTGAGGGGCGCGCGGTCGCTGAAGTCGCCGCTGAGTTGGGCATCAGCCGCAACGCCGTCTATGTCGCCAAATCGCGCGTGCTGCGCCGCTTGCGGCAGGAATTGGAGGGGCTGTTGGACTGAGGTGCTGACAGGTTTTGCCGCGACGTGCGTACTCTATTAGGGATGAGGGATGAGGGATGAGGGATGGGGGATGAGGGATGGGGGATGAGGGATGGGGGATGAGGGAAGAGGCCTCTCGCGTCAGCCGCGCAGCGGCGAAAGAGTTTAGCCGTGGGCGTAAGCCCACGGAATCCATGAGGTGGATTAGGCCAGCCGCGTAGCGGCGAAAGAGGTGGCGCAACCACGCGCTCTTTCGCCGCTGCGCGGCTGGGCGAATCGTTCGCGTTCGTTTTCCGTGGGCTTGCGCCCACGGCTAAATTCTGCCGTCCCTACGGGACTAGATACGGCATCGGAGTAGTGCAGAGCAACGAGGGCTTGCCCCGTCGAGCGATGACTGACTGGCTAAGGCCCTTTCATTCCCTCACCCCTCACCCTTCCCTCAACGTGAACTTACCGAACCATAAACGCAACTATGTCCAACCTTGCCACTTGCCCCGATCGCGACGAAATTGACCGCTTGCGCCTGGGCCGGCTGAGCCTGGAGCAAGCGGCCGCGCTTGACGAGCACTTGCTCGGCTGCGAACCTTGCTGCCAGGTTCTGCACGAACTGGATTCGAGCGATCTTCTGGGCGAAACACTGGGGACTCTGCGCACGCGAGAAGCAGCGATCGACGACCGCGTGCGGGCCGTCATGGCCCGGCTCAAGGAAATGACCTTGCCGGGCAAGGCCGTCGAAGAGACGCTGCTTCACAGCCGCGACGCCACCACCGACGCTTGGGATCTGGAAAAGCTGCTCGATCCGCCGCAGGCCGAGGGCGAATTGGGCCGCTTTGCCGGCTATCGGGTGTTGCGAGTTTTGGGGGCGGGCGGCATGGGCCTGGTGTTGGAAGCGGAAGACCCGCAGTTGCGCCGCCGCGTGGCGTTGAAGGTGATGCAGCGTGCGTTGGCCGCGCACGAGGAAAACCGCCAGCGGTTTTTGCGCGAAGCCCGTGCCACGGCGGCCATCGAGCACGCGCACATCGTCACCGTGCATCAGGTGGGCGTGCATAACGGCTTGCCGTTTTTGGCCATGCAGTTGCTCAAGGGCGAGTCGCTGCAGGATCGGGTGGAAAGGGCGAGAAGCGGTAAAAAGGAGGATGGGCTTCCTAGCCCGTCCCGTATAGAAAGTGACGGCCTGGGAAGGCCATCCTCCTTGCTCCCTCTCCCTCCGGGAGAGGGCCCCGGTGAGGGCGCTTGGGAGCGAAGTGAAGTCGGCCAATCTGATGGACAACCAATTGCCGCCTTCCTGTCCCCTCACCCTAACCCTCTCCCGGAGGGAGAGGGAACAAGACGCCCTCACTCTCACCCTCTCGCCAAGAGAGAGGAGCCCCAACGATCGCTGCCGCTGGCCGAGGTGCTGCGCATCGGCCGCGAAATCGCCGAGGCCCTGGCTGAGGCGCACGCCCGCAACCTGATTCATCGCGACATCAAGCCGGGCAATATCTGGCTCGAAGGGGCGAGCGGCTGGGTGAAGCTCGTCGATTTCGGCTTGGCCCACGCGGCCGAAGACGTGCATCTCACGCAAACCGGCGCAATCTTGGGAACGCCGGCCTATATGTCGCCCGAACAGGCCCGTGGCGAAACGGTCGATGGCCGCAGCGATCTCTACAGCCTGGGCGCGGTGCTCTACAAGCTGACGACCGGCGACGTGCCTTTTCGCGGCGCCAGCACGATGGCCGTGCTGATGGCGTTGGCGACCGAAACGCCCCGCCCGCCGATCGAGTTGAATCCCGACATTCCGCCGGCGCTCAACGATTTGATCTTGCGGCTGTTGGCCAAAAAGCCGGCCGATCGGTATGAATCGGCGATGGCGGTGGCTGAGGCGATTCGCCAGATCGAAGCAAGTAGGGTGGGCATTGCCCACCATCGCGTCGCGGACGCGACGGATGCGAATCCGGCAAGTGCCACGCACTCACATGGGCCTGGTGGGCAATGCCCACCCTACGGCCGTCGCCCGCGCTGGCCATTGGTTGCCGCGGCGGCGGCGGCCGCATTCCTATTGGCGACGATTGTCATCATCGTGCGCGACAAAGATGGCAAGGAACTATTCCGTGGGATCGTGCCCGACGGCGGCAGTTTAACCGTGACCGCCGGCGATGCGGCGACCAAAATTGAGCCGAAATTACCAGATTCCAGCGTGCCGCCAAAAGGTGAAGCGAGTCCGCCCTCTCGGCGCGCCGGGATTGCCGAACCGCCGCCGCTGGAAGAATGGCTCAGAGGCCGCACCATGCTTACGGTCGCTCAAGACGGCAGCGGGCAATTCAAGACGATTCAAGCGGCGCTCGACGCGCTGCAGGCCGGCCAGGTGGTCAAGGTTCTCGATCGCGGACCCTATCGCGAACAGCTTAACGTCCGGGTCTTGCCGGCGGATACCGGCCTGGTAAGCGAAGTTGGAACAAGCATTGAGCCGCCGGCCTATGGCGTGATCAACAAAGGCTCGGTGTGGGAAGCGGAAGTAGCGCACTATTTTCGCCAAATGGAGGGTTTTCGCCTGGCGGGCTTCACGATTGCTTCTCCTGAACCCGGCGCGGGCCGTAACGGCCCGAATACATTCTGCCTGGATACCTTCTGTTGCGAAGGCTTCGTGCTGGAACGCTGTTGGCTGCGCGGCACGGCGCAATTCCACGTGGGCGGCCATGCCGGCGACGGCGGCAAGCCAGCTTGCGTTCGCGAGTGCCTGATTGAGAATATGCTCCATGTCGCTTCTCGTGACAACGATGACGCGGTGGTCTTGGTGGCGCGTAATCTCTTTGTCGGCGCCAACGCGATAGTGGCCATCGGCGAGGAATCGATTTACCGGCATATCGGGGTCACGGATAATGTTTTTGCCGGGCCTAAAGAGGGCCTGGAGATACATTCGCCGAAGCACTTTGGCAGGTTGGAGATTACCAACAACACCTTTCTGGGAAGCAACCCGATTCGTTGGCTTTACTTCGACGGCAACGCGGTTGCAGCGGGAGAAGCGATCATCGTCAACAACCTGCGACTGCGGCCCGGCCTGTTGGCGTTGCTGCCAGGCCCGACGCCCGCGGCCGGTGATCTTCCGGCACAAATCCAGGGTGCCGTCAGGCAAAGTTGGCACGTCGCCCGCAACTGTTACCCGCGCGATCTCAGGCCGGGAGATTCGGACTATCAAGTCAGCGTCGTCAAATTCCCCGGCGATATCCTGGGCGTGCCGCGGTTGCTGTCGATGGTGGCCGATAACCGCGACTACCTGCGTCCCGTGGCGGATGATGCTATCGCCCGTCGCGGTGCCGGCGGCGAGTGGCCCGATTATATCGGCGCCTTGCCGCCCGGCCCCGCGCCCAAGGAAGGCGATTGGTTCACGCGGCTGCGCGAGCGCTGGACGTCCGTAGGGTGGGCATTGCCCACCACTGAACCCAACGTGGGCAATGCCCGCCCCGCCATCCCCGAACCGCCGCCCTTGGAGGAATGGCTCAAAGGCCGCACGGTGCTTACGGTCGCCCAAGACGGCAGCGGACAATTCAAGACGATCCAGTCGGCGCTCAATGCGCTCAAGCCACATCAAGTGGTGAAGGTGCTCGATCGCGGGCCGTATCGCGAATCGATCCAGAGCGGCGGCCTGCCGGACGATACGGGGCTCATCAGCGACCGGCAGGCAACGGTGGAGACGCTGGCTTGGCCGGACGGCGGCGAGGCGCACGCAATCGGGCCCGTCGAAAAGTTCCGCTTGGCTGGGATACGGTTCGTCGCGCCGCCGCGCGATTCATGGGGCACGCTCGTCTTTTGCGGCGAACCATCCGGACTGGTCGTTGAAGACTGTTGCTTCTCATTGACCGCCGCTCTGGATCCG
>DASVGM010000537.1:0-19343 GCA_036379555.1 Pirellulales bacterium
TCGCACATGGCCACGCTCAGTATGTTGTCGCGAAAACTGATGGGCACGATCTTATACATCTGCGCCATCACGTCGGTCACCTGACTGAGCACTTCGGGCGTGATGACCAGTTCGGCCAGGCTGATGGCCTGCAGGCCCAACTGTTCGGCCAGCGCCTGCGCGAGCTGATCTTCCGTAATGAAGTTCATGCTCAGCGCGACACGTCCGATCATCTCGTGCGGCCGCTGTTCTTGCTCTTCCAGCAGCAGCTCGAGCTGTTCATCGGAGATGAAGCCGAGATCGACGAAAATTTGACCGATGCGTCTAATGGCCATAGCTTTGATTTGATTTCAGTTTAAGTTAACCACAGAGACACAGAGACACAGAGAAGACAAGACAGGGGAGACAAAAAAATGACGGGACAGAAAAATGACGGAAGACATGGGCAATTTGGCAAACGGACACACCGCCTCGGCGATTTTTCTGTCTAGTAATTTTTCTGTCATGTCAAGTTCTTTCAACGATTGGTGACGGCCTGGGAAGGCCATCCTCCGGTCTAATTCTCTGTGTCTCTGTGTCTCTGTGGTTCATTTCTTCCTGCGCAAACGACGCAGGTTTTTTAATCATCATCATCCTCATCCTCGTCTTCGCCGCCTTCGTCGTCGTCGAAGAGGCCGCGCTCGGCACGGGCGATGCGCGCGGCGAGATCGTCGGGCTTGGCGGCCTTAATCATCACCTCTTCTTTGGAGACAAGCCCCTCGCGCCAGTGGCGGAACATGTGGTCGTCAAGCAACTGCATGCCGAACTTGGCGCCGGTCTGGATGGAGGAGTTGATGCGGAAGGTTTTGTTTTCGCGAATCAGGTTGGCAATGGCGGGCGTGACCACCAACATCTCGTGCGCGGCCACGCGGCCGCCGCCAATTTTGGGTATGAGCGTTTGCGAAAGCACCGCGATGATCGACGTGGAAAGCTGCGTGCGAATCTGGTCTTGTTGGTTCGTGGGAAAAACGTCGATGATGCGGTTGACCGTGCCCTGGGCGCCGGTGGTGTGCAACGTGCCAAAGACGACGTGCCCGGTTTCGGCGGCGGTGATGGCCGCCTCGATCGTTTCCAAATCGCGCATTTCGCCGACGAGAATCACGTCGGGGTCTTGACGCAAAGCGCGGCGAATCGCCTCGGCGAAGCTCGGCACGTCGACGCCCACCTCACGCTGGTTGACCGTCGACATTTTGTGGTTGTGATAGAACTCGATCGGGTCTTCAATCGTGATGATATGGTGATCGACGGTCTCGTTGAGGTAGTTGATCATGCTGGCCAAGCTGGTGCTCTTGCCCGAGCCCGTGGGGCCGGTGACGAGAAACAGGCCGCGGGGCCGCATAATCAACTCTTTGCACACGACGGGCAGGCCAAGTTGCTCCATCGTGAGAAACTTGTTCGGTATTTGCCGCAGCACCATGCCCACGTTCCCCTTCTGCTTGAAGATGGAAACGCGGAAGCGCGCGGCCGAGCCAAAGGCGAAACCAAAGTCGCTGCCGCCCATCTCCTGCAACTCCGTTTGGCAGCGGTCGGGGGCGATCGACTTCATCAGGGCCGTGGTATCGTCGGGCGTGAGCACCTTCGTTTCGAGCTTGCGCATGCGGCCGTGCAACCGCACGACGGGCGGTTGCCCGACGCTGATGTGCAGATCGCTCGCCCCCTGGCTAACGACCGTATGCAGCAGCTTGTCGATGAGGATGGTGCCCATGAGGGGATTGGGGGTTGGGAATTAGGGGTTGGAGAAAGGATTCAGGCCGTAAACCACGGCGACGGCCAGACTTCTTACGAAATCTGCCACGGTGGTTCGCACGCGAGTGGATGTGGAAAGTGTCATACTGATGGCGCCGACGTGACGGATGCGTGGATGTTTTGGCGATGAAAGCATACGAAACTGCGACGGCCATACGACCATCCCATCGCTTTTCATCGGGCATCCTTCGTTTGTTTGCCGAAACGACCTCTTGCCAGGGCGTTTCAGAGTTGATTTTTGGTTTCTCGGCAGTTCAGGCGAGCCTTGACTGGCCCAGATGTGTTCGCCTGCTCGCCGAATATGTCGCATGCGCGGATGCCGCAACCGTGGCTGTTTGCCTCGCTTACGCGACGGGCTTCCACGGCTGCCTACACAGCCTCCGCACGGAGTTGATTATTTGCATCATTCACTGGTGATGCAAATTTTTTGTGGATGAGGGATGAAAGTTGAGGGATAGCAATCGCAAAGGCGATCCGCCCTCACCCCAGCCCTCTCCCGGAGGGAGAGGGAGCACGCGAAAGCGGAAACTAGCGATCCGCCCTGAACCCTGAACCCTGAACCCTACATGTCGCTATCCGTTCTCTTAGCCACGCGAAAGACCTCGTCAATCGTGGTAATTCCGCGCAGCACCTTGTGGATGCCGTCCTGATACAGCGTATTCATGCCTTGCGCGATGGCGGCGCGGCGTAAATCCTGCGTCGAAGCGCCCTGATACGATAATTCGCGGATTTTTGAGGTCATCATCATCAGTTCAAAAATTCCCAATCTACCCCGATAACCTGACTTGCTACAGTTGGAACAACCCTTGCCTTTCATAAAGTTGGCCGTAGCGGCCATCTCCGGGGTGATGCCGGCGGCTTCGAGCGATGCTTCAGAGGGCTTAAACGGCTGTTTACATTTGGGGCAAATCACGCGCACCAGTCGCTGGGCCAGCACCGCCACAACGCTGCTCGCCACCAAATAGGCGGGCACGCCCATGTCAACCATGCGCGTAATAGCTCCGGGCGCATCGTTGGTATGTAGAGTACTGAAAACTAAGTGTCCCGTGAGACTCGCCTGAATTCCCATCTCGGCCGTCTCACTATCTCGCATTTCCCCGACGAGGATGACGTTTGGCGCTTGACGCAACATGGAGCGAATAATCCGGGCAAAATCAAGCCCGATGGAGTGCTTTACCTCAACTTGGTTGATGCCCGGCAGGTAATATTCGACCGGGTCTTCAGCCGTGATGATCTTGCGATCGGGGCGGTTCAGGTCGTTCAAGCCGGCATAGAGGGTGGTGGTTTTGCCGGAGCCGGTTGGTCCGGTTACCAAGATGATTCCGTTGGGACGTTGAATCAGCCCCTGGAAGGCGCGGAAATCGGCCTCGGAAAGTCCAAGTTGCCGCACGCCCACGCGGATGTTGTCTTTATCGAGCAAACGCATGACGATCGATTGCCCGTGGTTGGTGGGCAATACACTAACGCGCAAATCCAGCTCTTTCTCGCCGACCGTGACCTTGATGCGGCCGTCTTGCGGGCGGCGCCGTTCGGCGATGTCGATTTTGGCGAGAATCTTGATACGCGACAGGATCGCTCCCAGGAGCCGGCGTGGGGGACTGTCGCGTTCTTGCAACACGCCGTCAATTCTGTATCGAATTCGCACACGGTCTTCAAAGGGTTCGATATGAATGTCTGAGGCGCGAAGTTGCACGGCCTCGGTGATGACCAGATGCACGAGGCGCACGATGGGGGCGCTGGTTTCATCGACGGCTTCATCGGCGGCGGCGGCGGTTTCTTCGGTTTCGGTGAAGTCGATGGCCGTATCGGTGAATTCTTGCAGCATGGAGTCGGCGCTTTCGCCCTCGGTGAGGCCGTAGTGCCGGTTGATGGCGTCGACAATTACCTCGCGCGGGGCGAGGGCGACTTCCACTCGGCGGTTGAGAATGAACCGCAGTTTGTCGAGCGTTTCAAAGTCTTCGGGATCGCTGATGATGACCTTGAGCGAGCCGTCGCGTTCGTCCATCGGCAGAATGGCGTTTTCACGGGCGACCGACTCCGGCACCAGTTCGATGACTTCGGGCGGAATGCTGACCTCGTTGAGATCGACATAGTCGTAGCCAAACTGCTGGGCGATGGCCCGCATGACCTCTTCGCTGGTGGCATAGCCTAAACGGATGAGGGCATCGCCGGGCTTGGTGCCGGACGATTTGGACATTTGGAGGGCTTCAGCCAACTGGTTGTTGCTGATAACGCCTTGACGGATAAGGATTTCAGTGAAGTCGCCCATAGCGGTTGACATAGCAGGTCGGTGGAGACTGAGGTGCGGGAGCGGACGCGTCGAGTGACAAAACCGTGACACACGGTCGCTCTGTTTAGGCTAATGAGGCGCGCGGTCAGTGTCAAATGGCTAGGGCCGATGGTCGCATCGCTGGTGCGTTGTCCAGACCTAATCTTAGGGTTCGACGCGGCTGGAGGATGGGCCTCCTGGCCCGTCACGTTCGCTCGGTGACGGGGCTAGCAAGCCCATCCTACGCTCACGGCGACCGCCCTGCGGCGCCCTAAGATTTAGCGTGGCGCAACACCAGCTTGGTCAACTCGGGGCGGCAGCGCCAGCGCAGCGGATGCCGGCCTGAAATGCCGCGGGAAACGTAAAGCAACGTCGGCGGCACGTCGAACGCGCCCGAGGCATAACGGCAGCCGTAAACGCTGGGAGAGTAAACCGGGCCAATCAGCGGCAACACCACCTGCCCGCCATGATTGTGTCCCGACAGCATTAAATCGACGCCTTGCCGCCTGGCCCACGGCAGGTTGTCGGGAGTGTGGCTGAGCAAAATGCGAAAGGCGGCGTCGGGGTGAGCCGAATAATCAGGGTGGTGCCCCATCCAGGGCAGCTCGCTGCCTCCCACCACCAGCGGCGGTTTGCCATGCGCCGCCGGTTGATCGCCGCCGAGACACAAGGTTCGCCCGGCGACATCTTGCCAGCCAAGCTCAGCCATGTGGCCGCGAATCTGCTCAGGTTCCAGATCCCAATCGTGGTTGCCCAGGATGAAATAGCGGCCCAGCGGCGCCGGCAGGCGGCCAAACGTGTCCGGCAGCCAATCCAAGAGCCGCATGTCGTCGAGCAGGTCGCCGGTGAAAACCACGACGTCGGGGCGTGTTTCGCGGGCCATCTCCATCACTTGCTGGAAGAACTCCAAACCGATCGTGCCGATGAAATGCACGTCGCTGAGGTGCAAGATGGAGAGGCCGTCCCAGGCGGCGGGCAAGCGCGCGAACTCGTAAACTTTTTCCGAGACCTCGACTTCAAAAATCTGGTTGAACGGCACGCGCGTCAGCAGGCGATAGGGTCCGGCGCCGACCGGCTTGTGGCCAAGCTCGTCGCTCACGCGGCGAACGTGCGTGTGGTTCGATCGCTGAGCCTGGGGCGGACGCCGCGAGGCATAACGCAGGGCGGAATAAATCATGCCGGCGGCGCCGAACGCGCATATCGAAAGGTAAAGCCGCCAGGCCCAGGGCAATTGCCGCCAGCTTCCGTCTGCCAGTAGTTCCGACCCCTGCCAACCAAGCAAGCCGGCCAGCGCGACGGGCATGAGCACGATCAGCAATTCGTGCGTGTCGCGCAGTAGGCGCAGCGCGGGTCCATGAACGCGGCAGGCATGCAGGCGGTTGACGAGCGTCACCAGCAGTTCCAACTGACCCGCCGCCAACAGTAGTAACAGGAGAGCATTGAGCATCAATCGGTGTTCGTTTCAGGTTATCGAGCGCGCGGCGGAGGCCAGCGCGCAGCATACCCGATTTGCCACCGCGAGTTGAGGGGGGGATTTGCCTCGCTAGGAGCCTTATCCAGAATTAATCTTGGACTCGCCGCACCCTCCCATTGCCGGGTGTGTGCCATTCAAAGACAGGTCATTCTACCACTCTTTAAGAGGGTTTTAGATTAATTTCTCTTCACCCACCATGTAACTAGCTACGAAAATAAAATACTATTTGGTAAGAATGACGTGCGGGGCTGTGTGCCGTGCGCGTGCAATCTCGTGATCCACCGGGCGGATCTCACTGTGTATCGAGTCTCACTGTGTATTGAGTCTCACTGGGTATCGAGTTAGCGTGAGGAGTGGAACAGATGAGAGTAGGCGCCCAAGCTGCGCAGGTCGATCGGCCGATTTTTATTGTCGGCAGCGGTCGTTGTGGTTCGACGGTTTTCCATCAGACGCTCAGCCACCACCCGCGGGTGGCGTTTCTCACCGCGGCGTGCGCCGATCATCCGGCGGGCCTGTGGCGAAATAGGGCGATTCTGCAGGCGATTGATTTTCCCTTGGTGGGCGGCTATTTTCGCCGCCGCTTTCCCACGAACGAGCATTGGGCCTTTTGGGACTGGCATTGCCGCGGCTTTAGCTCTCCCTGCCGCGATTTGCTCGCGGACGACGTTCGCCCGCACGACGAAGCCCGCCTGCGAGCGCTCTTGAGCGAATTACCGGCCGGCCGGCGCCGCCGGCCGCTCATCAAGCTGACCGGCTGGCCGCGAATCGGCTTTTTAGCGCGGCTGTTTCCCGACGCCTTGTTCATTCACCTGGTGCGCGACGGCCGCGCGGTGGTCAACTCCCTGCTCGATGTGAGTTTCTGGCAGGGCTGGCGCGGGCCGCCCAACTGCGGCTTCGGCGAGTTGAGCATGGAGGAGGAGCAAGAGTGGTTGCGGAGCGACAAATCGTTTGTGGTTCTGGCCGCGATTCAATGGAAGCGTCATATCGATGCTTTCCAAGCCGCCAAGCACCAGGTCGCTCCGGGCCAGTGCCTGGAATTGTTGTATGAAACCTTCATCGCGCAGCCGCGGGAAACGATGGAACGCGTGCTGCGGTTTTGCCAGTTGGAACACGACAGTGATTTCACGGCGCGCATCGCGTCCTTGCGTCTCGAAGACCAAAACCACAAATGGCGCGGGCAGTTGACCGGAGATCAACAACTGCTCCTCGAAGATTCCTTGCGAGACCATCTACTTCATTATGGTTACGAGGTGTCCGCCGCGGCCGCGCGCGGGGCTGATGATTCGCGGCGGTTTCCGGCCGAGGCAATAGTTCGCTATTCGCCCGCGGCGCCGATATGATGTAAAAACATTGACTTCCATGTTTTTACACGCGAGGCGGCGCCATGCGCGAAATGGTCAGCGAAAAGCCTTACCGGTTTGTACCGCCGTATCGCGGGCGTGGTTGGTGGCGCGTGCTCAAGCGGGGTTTGCCGTGGTATCTCAATCGCTATTGGGGCATCGAACGGGTTGATATCATCGGCGCCGAATGGCTCGATCGTTCGTTGGCCGACGGGCATGGCGTGCTGCTGGCCGCGAACCATCCGCGACCGTGCGATCCCTTTGTGATGGGCGAGTTGTCGCGCCGCGTGCGTCGCCCGCTGTTCAGCATGGCGAGCTGGCACCTGTTCATGAACGGCGGCTGGCAAGCTTGGACCATGCGCCGCCTGGGCGCCTTCAGCGTCTTTCGCGAAGGGATCGACTTGCAGGCGGTGGGAGCGGCCGTCGATATTCTGGTGTCGGGCGAGCGTCCGCTGCTGATCTTTCCCGAAGGCGTCGTATCTCGCACCAACGACCGGCTGAACCCGCTTTTGGAAGGAGTGGCGTTAATTGCCCGCAAGGCCGCCGCCCGACGCTCCAAAGCGCAAACGGGCGACGTGGCCATTCATCCGGTGTTTCTCCGCTATCGTTTTCACGGCGACCTAGGGGCGAGCGTTGAACCGGTGCTGGCGGAGATCGAGCGGCGGCTGACCTGGCAACCGGCGCCCCAACTGCCGCTCATCCAGCGAATTGCCAAAGTGGGGCAATCGCTGCTTTCCTTGAAAGAGATTGAATACTTCGGCCACCCTGAGACGGGTGGACTGGATGAGCGCCTGGGGCGGCTTATCGATCATTTGTTGGCGCCGTTGGAAAGGCAATGGCTCAACGGCGAGCATGTGTCGAACACGGTGCAGCGCGTCAAGCGGCTGCGCGGCGCGATCATGCCGACGCTCTCGGCCGGTGAGCTTTCCGACGTCGACAAAAGCCACCGCTGGCGGCAACTTGCCGACTGTTACCTGGCCCAACAGCTTTCTTGGTATCCGCCCGACTACCTGGCCAGCGATCCGACGCCGGAACGCATTTTGGAGACGGTCGAGCGGTTTGAGGAAGACCTCACCGACCGGGCTCGCATTCACCGGCCGCTCTCGGCGCGAGTTGAGGTGGGCGAGGCGATCATGGTCGCCGGCGAGCGCGGCCGGCGGCCGGCTAATGAAGATTTGCTTGAGGAACTCGAAGCCGCGATGAAACGAATGATCGTGGAAAGTGGGGCGGCCCGCCAGACCGTCTGAAGTCAAAGACGTCACGGCGGGCCGGCCCCACGATGAGCCACCAAACGCACCCTACGTCGCTTTGGGTCGGGCGATATTCACGTAGGCGTGTACGTGCGGCGCGCCGCGAAAATGCCAGACAAAGCCGGGGCCTTCCAGCCGCCAAATGTCCCACTCTTGATCGCCGCCGATGTCGCCCGACTGATAAAAGGCCGCGTGCAATTTTCCCAGCCCGCCGTCGGCTTTCAGAATGGCCAACGCTTCTTCCACGTCTTCCGTGCGATACGGCGCGAGAATGACCTTGATTACCTGCTCGACCAGGTCTTGTTGGTCTTTCGAGAGCTCGCCCACCGCGATGCCGGGGAAGGCCGCCTGCGGGCCTTGCACCGGCACCTGATCTTCGCGCGGCGCCTTGGACAGCAGCGCCTTTTCTCGCTGCTTGCCGTCGAGCGCGGCGAAAACCTCGTTGGCCTTCTTGGTTTGATAATAAAAAACATTGCCTGGCAGGCCGGGTTCGCTGTCGCCTTCGCCGTGGCCATACACGATGGGGCCGCCGAAAGCCACGTTCTCCACGCTATCGCCGTCGGCGCGAATGGTCAGATGGCGGCCGGTCATCTCGAACTCGAACTTCCCGCTGCCGGGGTTGCCAAACAAGGCCACATGGTACTCGCCGAAGCCGCCGGCGTCGCTGTCCATTTGCTTGAGAAAACGCTCGTAGCCGTCGGGGCTGGTCACGCCACGAAAGATTTCGTCGATGGCCGCCTGCTGGTCTTTGGAAAAAAATTCGCTGATGGTCGGCTTGGTGATGGCCCAATTGGCGTTGATCTTGCTGCGCAAAGCATGATCGAAATCGAAGCAGATTTCCTTGCGTTGCGCGTCGGTGAGCGAATCGTAAAGCCGCTTGGCGGCCGTTTCGGCGGCGCTGGTCGCGGTGGGAGCGGCCAGGGCTCGCGGCAACAGCGGCGCCACGCCGGTCGCGATGGCCGCCGCGCCGACGGTCTTCACAAAGTGTCGCCGGCTGAAGTCAGTTTCACAGTCGGGACAGAGGGTTCGTTTGTCGTTTTTCATAGCCGCAACTCCGGAACAGGTCATAATGGCGGGCCGCACCGCGCGGCCGGAACCGCCAATATGAGCTTCGCCGCGGCACAAAGCAAGCTGCCGTCAGGTCCGCAGCAGATGCTCCATGATGTACAGATCAAGCCCTTCGTAATCACGAGCGCCGCGAAACCCCTCCACCTTGTCGGCGTCGAGGCTGCGAACCAGCTTGAGCAAATGGTCAAACATGCGCAGGCTATTGGCCAGATGGCGGGTTTCATCGGCTTGCTTGGTGGTGCGCATGGCCTTGATGTCCAAACCGATCACGCCAATGTCATAATACAAGGCGCGATCGAGCACCCACACCTGATTGAACGCCCGGCGCAGATCGACCGAGCCAAAGGTCTTGTCTTGATCGTATTTTAGCCCGTTCTGGTCGTTCAGATGCACACCCCAGAGCTTGCCGTGCCACAGGGCGTAGGCCATGTCGTCCGCGGGATCGAGTCCGGCCAAAATGCTGTGCGCGCTTTCAATCAACACGCCCACGCGAGCAGGATCGCTGGTGCGATAGCAAAGGCCCATGAAGTGTCCCACCGTCGGGCAATAGGCCTGGTCCATCGGCTCGTTGGGCTTCATCTCGCCCACGATGCGAATCTTAGGATCGTAAGCGAGCATGTCGTTGATCGCCTCGACCAAATACCCGACGGCCGCGCGCGGGTCTTTGGCCTCGCGAATGTACGTTCCTTCGCGGGCGGGCCAAAGCACCATCAGGTCAATGCCCAGCATGTTGGCGATGTCGATCGCCCGGCGCGTGCGATCGCGCGCGTAACGCCGCGCCGCCGGGCTATTGGCGGTGAAGGCGCCGTCGATGGTGCGCGCGTCTTCCCATAGCCGCGGCGCGATGAACTCGCCGGTCAAACCCTCGCCATCGAGAAGCTGCTTGACCTTGGCCACGCCGCGCGCCGTTTGGGCGGCGTCCCAATCGGCGGGCACCACGTCGTCGTCATGCAGTTGCACGTAGTCAAAGCCGAGCCGCTTGTACTCGCGTACCTTTTTCGCGAAGGCCACCTCCTTGCGCACCGCGGGGCCAAACGGATCGGCGCCGGTTGAGATGTTCCACGGACCGAAACTGAAACGATAGGCGCCCGATTTTTTGGCCATTAAAGACGATACTCCTTGGTTAATTGAAATAGGACCGGCGAGAAAAACCCCGCCGGCCAGCCGAGGCTGCGGCGGGTTCATCGACATTCGAGCGCCGAACGAAGCTACCGCGTTCTTGGAGGATGGGCTTCCTAGCCCGTCACCCGATGCGGTGACGGGCTAGGAAGCCCATCCTCCCGTGACGCTTGCTTTTCTATTTTGTTCGGCGCGTGAATTGTAAAAACGATCGCCGCCATTTGAAAGGGGCCGGGCGGCGTCACGCCGACGCGGCCTCCGCGGGCGCGACTGCCGCGGTGGCACGCAAGGCGCCCCAGCGCCGCTGGGCTAGCTCAAAACCGCCGAACAAGATCGCGGTATAGAACAAGTCGCCCAGCAGGGCGTTTTGAAAGAACGGCAAACCCGCGATGTAGCCCTCGGCCAGCCGCGGCAACGCGGGTCCGCTGCCGGTTTCGCCCGTCAAAAGGGAGCAGTTTGTCACTAAAAAGAACAACGTCGATGCCGCCAGCGCCGCCACCGGGGCGGCCAAAAGCGATCGCCGTCGCAACAAGAGGCCAATGCCCACCGTGGCCACGAAACAGCCATAAACCGGCAGCACCCATTTGAACGACGTCCAGCCGTACGCGGCGGCTCCCGTCGAGCTGAAAAAATCCAACAGCGAGTTGGCCGAGGCGAAGCCGGGGCTGGCCATCAGCGCCACGTCGCTAATGAGCATCGCCACCAGCGGCACGATGAACGCCGCGCGGCGGCTGGCGAAGTAGGCGCCGCCAAAAAGGGCGATGGCGCCGACGGGCGTGAAATTCGGCCAATGCGGCAAGAGACGCATCGCCGCGGCCGCGAACACCATCGCGGCCAGCGTGAAAAAGCGGGGACGAAACATGAATCCTTCTCCTTAATCTTCAAAAAACCGTGCGATCATCTTGCTCATTGCGGCCGATACATATCGACACTGTAGCGGCTAATATACCCGATGTCGAGCCGCGCGCGCAGCGCCTCGGCCGCCGCGTTCCACGAAGCCGGCGGCGGCATGACGATTTCGCTGCGCGTTTCCACGTGGCCGTCGAGAAACGAGACGTTCGCCACCGGGCCAGGGTGCCGAAAGTGCGTGCCCGGCATCGCATAGGAATCGTCGGGACCGTTGATGTAAAAATTCTCGGTGGCCATCAGCGGCGAACCGGCATACGGCAGTTGAATGCAGGCCGAATCGGACAAAACGATCGTGCGCGACGTGGAGGGATAATTTCGCAACGCGGTGACAATCTGCGCCGGCGGCGCCGGCCAATGCGAGTAATCGGCGTAGCCAATGTTCAGATTGTAGCCATAGCCGCCCGTCTCGCCGGAGTACAAGAGCGTGATCTCCGGCGTGAGATTCGGGCAATGGTAAACCTGGGTGTTGCCCTCCATGAACGGCGCGATCAGCCCCTGGGTCGGCGACACGGAGTTGGTGTCGTAATCGACCAGGCCGAACCAGCATTTTTGCGTCGACGACGAACTGAGCAAATACGCCGGCGGCAAAACGCGGCACGTATCGTGATACATTAAAACGGCCAGCGTGTTTTGCTTGAGATGATTGGCGCATTCGATGCGCAGGGCCGACTGCCGCGCCGCCTGCACGGCGGGCAGCAACAAGGCCACCAGAATTCCGATGATGGCGATGACCACCAGCAACTCGACCAAGGTAAAAGCGGCGCGAACGCCGCGACAGACCGACGGAGACGATTGAAACCGCATGGCAATTTCCTCGTTGCCTTTCCGCGCCGCGCAAGCGGCGCTCGCATACGGAACTTTCGCGGAAAAGGCGCCGGCCGGCGATGCTCCAAAGGACACAGTGGAGGATGGGCTTCCTAGCCCGTCACCAACAAAGCGGACGGCCTGGGAAGGCCATCCTCCACCGGCGATCGTTTTGTTACGAAGAGGCTGTCCGAAAACCGAAATGCAGCATCGGGTTTTCAGATAGCGCTCCCAGGGAGCATTATCTAAGGGCGACTTTTATCCGCGAAAGAGCCGTGAGTTTTGATTCTGACATCAAGGCAGGTCTTCTGGCTTCCGGATCGTTCTACTGGCTGCGCCTTCCCGCTTTTCGACGAGCGGACATGTTTTCCGCTTTTCGATCGGCAGTGGCTTGGTTTGCAGCGTTCGTCCCCGGTTACAGCGGCGGGACCGCAACGGAGTTGCACCGTTTTCCCTATTCTCTTCGACGCGCGACAAGCTCATCGAAACACCTTTTGTCTACAGCGATAATGTATCAGCGCCGGCGGCGGTGTCAACGGGCTGCTCGGTCGGCTCAAGCTCAAATGGGCTTGAGATGGCGCGCTTTCCGAAGCGGCGTAGAAGCGCCACCTCATCGGTGTCGTCGATGGCTTCACTTTCCAGAATGTCGCGGACAGACGGCTGTCTCAGGCTCGGCAGTCGCATGACAAAGAATGGCCAAAGCTCCTCCGACTTATAGGTCTTGCCGATGTCGGGAAATTCGACGATCGGGCGCAGTTCTCCTAACTTGCGGAAACCATCGGTATACCGAAACGTCCATTCGCCGTCTGCCGCACTCAACATGCCGATGGTCACTCCCTTAAACCGCAGGAGAAAATCCGCGCGCGCGTCGGGCGGCGCGCGAAGCTTCTCCCCCTTGCCCATCCAGAATCTCAGTAATTTCAAAACGCTGTTCGTCCCAGCCATTGCGCTTCTAAACTCCGCTCGTCCCCCGACCTACCCCTACGAGATTGCCGCTAAATATCTGTCGTGCCGCGATTTCAAGCAACGCAAAATAAGCTCTCGGCGCGCGTCGGTCATCAGGTGTCGAAACTCCTCCTCAATAAGTCTACCGCACAAAGCCAGAGGTTCGCGCTCTGCAAGTTTGTCCAGTACGCCCCTAAACCCGGCAAAATCTTGATAGATGCCCGAAACCAGCTCAAAATGACCGACCTTGGATTCGTCGCCATCCCAACCGATTTGGGGAATGCTTCGTTCTATGTAGGCGCTCAACATGACCGGTTCGGCGAGGATCCGTGCGACTTGCGCTTCACTGACGTTCCAAAACATCCCCCGCGCCGTGTCATACACCGGCGAAAAACGCGGCGACGGCCTCTTCGCAACGGGAACAATAACGCCCCAGTTGGCGGGGTGCCGATCATTGTTGCCGACGATCGCATCGAAAGCCAGCATCGCAACGAGTCCCGGCAAAATCGCGCCAGCATGGTCTGGGAAGGCGTGTTTGATGGCCGCGACAACCGTCTGGAACGTGTAAAAGACTTGCTCCTGCCGGGAGGCCGCGATTGCCGCAACCATCTCTTCGTCGAGATATTGCTTAAAAACCTCAATACCATGCACAAGCGATTCTGCTCCGCGCCGGAGAAAATACTTACTCAAGACGCGGACCTGAGTTCCGACGACGCGCAACTGTGTCGACGCCATCCTGACACCGAACGCCTCGCCTACTCTCGTCAGTAAATGTTCGGTTATCGACTCGTTGGGATAGGACTTCGATCCGACCTTGGCGATGAAATACGGCCAAAATCGCTTCGCTCGCCCCGGTTGTTCAGGAGTATACTCCTGCATACGGATAAAGCTCTTGGGCGCGTCGCCTCCGATTGAATCCGCGGCTTCGACGCAGTACCGATTTCGCCGCAACGGCCTGATGAGCGAAGCCCAGTTCTGCTGAAACTCTGACAACTGCCGTATGGGTTCGTCTTTGATTGTGTCCACATGACCCTCATCAACCCGTATCAGCACTGAGCAAAATCTTTTTTCCCGCCGCCATCATCGCCCTTTCCCAACCACTGAATTCAACCGCCGCTTCGGCCATGACAAAACTCCTTTGACTTCGGCATTATAATCAACGGCGTGTCAACAGTGGCGGCTCTTTGATCTCATGAAGCGGGTTTGATAGAATGCCTGCCGCGCCGGAGCACACGGACTTCTTGACCGACTCACGGGCCAGGCGTGTACGGCAATTAGGCAAGTTTTGTGGCTCGATCATCCTTATCACGGCGACTCATTCGCTTCCGCTGGCCGCTGCTCGCCCTCGCCCTCGCGGCGACGTGCGCCTCGTACTTCCCCGCGCGGCAACTGGGCTTCGATCGGTCGATCGAGAACATGTTCGCGCCCGACGACCCGCTCTTAGGGCCGTTTCGCAAACTCAAACGCACCTTCGGCGGCGACGAAATCGCCCTGGCGGCCTATGTCGATGCCGACCTGCTGACCACCGGAGGGCTGGCGCGGCTGGAAGAGGTGACGAACGATCTGGCCGGCGTGCCCGGCGTGCGACAGGCATTCAGCCTCGCCACGGTCAAACAATTCTTAACGTCGCCGCTGTTCGCCCCGCTGCGGCCGCGGTTGCTCGACCTGAGCGAAGGATACACCATCGGCCATGATCGGCAGACGGCGGGCATTGTCTGTGTCTTGGCGCCGGAGCACGAGGCTCCCACGCCGCGATCGCAAACCATCGACGCGCTACGCAAACGGCTGGAAAGCCACGCGCCCGACGGCGTTTTGACCGGCGAGCCGGTAATGGTCGTCGATGGCTTCCGCTTTTTGGAAGACGACGGCCGCTTGCTGGGCGGCGTTTCGACCATACTCTTGATGCTGACCATCATCATCTGCTTCCGCAGTCTGCGCTGGGTGCTGGTGCCGATGGCCGTCGTCGGCGCCACGCTCCTTTGGACGCAGGCCGCGCTGGTGGCCAGCCATCTGCGCTTGAGCCTCGTCAGCTCAATGTTATGGGCGATTGTCACCGTGATCGGCGTGGCGACTGTTTTGCACCTGGTCGTCAGTTTTCGCGAGTTTCGCGTGGCGGGGCTTTCGCCGCGACGGGCCTTGCAACGCTCGGGCGAACGCCTGGCCGTGCCCATCTTCTGGGCGTGCGCCACCGACGCGGCGGGGTTCGCCTCGCTGATGGTTTCTCGCGTCGGCCCGGTTCACGATTTCGGCCTGATGATGCTCGTCGGTTCGCTCCTGGCGCTGGTCAGCATCGCGCTGGTGGTGCCCGGCCTGGCGCTGGCCGGCCGCCTGGACGCCGATCCGCGGCGCGCCTGGGGCGAGCACGGACTCGATTTCGGCCTGCGCCATCTGGCCGCCGCCGTCGAACGGCGTCCGTGGACGCTGGCCGCCATCAGCGCCGTCGTGTCGATCGTCTGTTGCTTGGGCATGACGCACCTCGAGGTCGAAACCGATTTCACCAAGAACTTTCGCCAGTCAAGCCCCATCGTGCGGGCTTACGAATTTGTCGAATCGCGTTTGGGCGGAGCGGGCGTGTGGGACGTCATCGTACCGGTTCCGAATGAAAACGTCGGCGCTTTTCTGGACGACATGAGCCGGTTGGAAGAGCGGTTGCGCCGAGAGGTCACGGTCATTAACGAGGAGGGCGCGCCGGAGCCTGGATTGACGAAGGTGCTCAGCGCGGTCGATGCCCTCGATTTGATTCCCTTGGTGCGGATGACGGCCGCCCGCCGGTTGGAGCCGGCCCTGAACGCCGCCGGCCGCACCGTGCCGATCGTGCAGGCTCTTTACGGCCGCGATCCGCTCGCCGGCGATCGTCTCTACCTGCGCATCATGTTGCGTGCCAAAGAGCGGCAATCGTCACGGCAAAAGCATGCCTTGGTGGAGCAGGTGACGCGCATCAGCCGCGAGGTTTTTCCCGACGCCGAGGTGACGGGCTTTTTCGTGCTGCTCACGCAACTTATTGAGAGCATCACGCGCGATCAGTGGCTGACGTTCGGCGTGGCGTCGGCGGCCATCTTCGCCATGATGCTGGTCGCCTTCCGCAGCTTGCCCGTCGCCTTGGTGACGCTGGTTCCCAACGCGCTGCCGATCTTGATCGTCACCGGGCTGATGGGCTGGTTACGGCTGAAGATCAACATGGGGGCGGCGATGATCGCCAGCGTGTCGATGGGTTTGGCGGTCGATTCGTCGATTCATTACATCACCGCCTACCGCCGCCGCCGCGCCGAGGGCCTGACCAGCGGCGAAGCCCTGCACGTCGTGCATCAAAGCGTCGGCCGCGCGATGGTTTTTTCCACGTTGGCCTTGATTATCGGCTTCACGGCGCTGGCGCTCAGCCGCTTTGTGCCGACGATTTATTTTGGCGTTCTGGTCGGGCTGACCATGTTTGGCGGCCTGGTGGGCAACCTGCTCGTGCTGCCGCTGTTGCTCAAGCTGATCGACCGCTCCGACGCGCGTTAAAAAATCAACCACCCGCCAAAATGCCAGGATGCAACCGATGGCGGCGGTTTCTGTATAGGGAACGGGGCGCCCTCTGGGCCCCGTGCCGTTTTGGCGGGTGGCTGATATTATTGCCCTTGTTTTGAAAGGCTTGAGCCAGCTATGAGGCATTTTTTGCCCGCCCCTTCGCAACGCGATGAGAAGGCTCTAAAATACCTTGATGGGACAACAATACATTTATCAAATCTCCGCGCTGACCAAAAAATATGGCCAGCGCGAAGTGCTTAAGGAAATTTGGCTGGCTTTTTATCCGGGGGCCAAAATCGGCGTGCTGGGGCGAAACGGTTCGGGCAAAAGCACGCTGTTGCGCATCATGGCCGGCGCCGACAAGGAATTTGATGGCGAAGCACGGCTGGGCGATAGCTTCAGCGTTGGCTATGTGCCGCAGGAGCCGCGGCTCACGGCCGACAAAGACGTGCGCGGCAACCTCGAGGAAGCCGTCGCCGGCACGCGCGCGCTGTTGCAGCGGTTCGACGCGATCAATGCCCGCTTCGCCGAGCCGCTCGACGACGCGCAGATGGAAAAGCTGCTGGCCGAGCAAGCCCGGGTGCAAGACCAAATCGACGCGGTCAACGCCTGGGAGCTCGACCGCCAGATGGAAATCGCCATGGACGCCATGCAGTTGCCGCCGGCCGACGCCGACGTGAGCAAGCTTTCGGGCGGCGAGCGCCGCCGCGTGGCGTTGTGCAAGATGTTGCTGCGAAAGCCCGACCTGCTGCTGCTCGACGAACCGACCAACCACCTCGATGCCGAGAGCGTCGCCTGGCTGGAGCGGCACCTGCACGATTATCCCGGCACCGTGGTGGCCGTCACGCACGATCGTTACTTTCTCGACAACGTGGCCGGCTGGATTTTGGAGATCGACCGCGGCCGCGGCATTCCCTGGGAAGGCAACTATTCGTCGTGGCTGGTGCAGAAAAAAGAGCGGCTGGCCCGCGAAGAAAAAGCGGCCAGCGCCCGGCAGAAAACGCTGGATCGCGAGTTGGAGTGGATTCGCATGGCGCCGCGCGCCCGCCAGGCGAAGAGCAAGGCCCGCATCAAGGCCTACGAAAAAATGTCGGCCGAGCGGTTTGAAGACCGGCAAGAAGAATTTGAAATCCAGATTCCGCCCGGCAAACACCTGGGAGACCTGGTGATCGAGGCCAGTCACATCAGCAAAGGATACGGCGATCAACTGCTGATGGACGATCTCAGCTTTCGCTTGCCGCCGGGCGGCATTGTGGGCATCATCGGTCCCAACGGCGCCGGCAAGACCACGCTCTTTCGCATGCTCGTCGGTCAGGAGCGGCCCGACGCGGGCGAGCTGCGTGTGGGGGCGACGGTTGAGTTGGGCTATGTCGATCAGAACCGCGACGCTCTTGATCCGGAGAAGACGGTGTTTGAGGAAATCTCCGGCGGCTACGACAATCTCGACATGGGCGGCCGCCGCATTCCTTCACGGGCGTACGTCGCGCGGTTCAACTTTCAGGGGAGCGATCAGCAGAAGCTGGTGGGCACGCTCAGCGGCGGCGAGCGCAACCGCGTACACTTGGCCAAGCTGCTGCGACAAGGCTCCAACGTGCTGTTGCTCGACGAACCGACCAACGATCTCGACGTCGATACGCTGCGCGCCTTGGAAGAGGCCATTGAGAATTATGCCGGTTGCGTGGTGGTGATCTCGCACGATCGTTGGTTCCTCGACCGTCTGGCGACGCACATTCTGGCCTTCGAGGGCGACGGTTATGTTCATTGGTGCGAGGGCAATTTTCAGACTTATGAAGAGCAGCGTCGCGAGCGGCTGGGCATGGCCGCCGACGAGCCGCATCGTTTTCGTTACAAGAAGTTGCGGCATTAGTCCGTTTGGCACGAACCTTGCTTTACTTTCCCGAACACTTTGCCTCGTGGCGTTTTGTGCGGATTAAGAGTGTCCAACAAAACAAAGAGTGATCGTCACCGGAGGATGGGCTTCCTAGCCCGTCACGGTAAATGGTGACGGGCCAGGAGGCCCATCCTCCAGGAAATGCAACCATTGAAACGCGGCGTAAAACTACGGAGGGTGTTTTACAAAATTATCGAGGCAAGGAGGCTAAGAACCAGAATATGTAACAGGAACAGGCATCATGACTCCTACATGGAACATTCGACGATGGGCATGGTTCGCTGTCACCATCGGTGTGCTGGGAACCGCGCCGTTTGCTTGTGCGACCCCACCCGCTGGTTCGCCTCGCGGCGAAACGCCCCGCGACGAGCAAACGGTCAAACGAGGACGCTCCGTGATTTTCAGGGCGGGTGAATTGACTCGCGTGTTGCGCAAAACCGAGCAAACAGCGCGTCGCAAAACCAAGCCGCCGCCACGGCCCCACCTTCTCGACACAACGCTGCCGATTCTCATTCAAGGCGCCCCGCATGAATTGGCCCTGCGCCGCTACGTGAGCACAAGTTAGGCGCGACCAATCCACCATGCCTCTTGATTTTTCCGCACTGGAAGCGATCGTTCGCCAAGACCCCAGCGGTCGCGGCGTGGCCGGTTATCGGCATGACGGCCAGTGGTTGGCGGCGGGCATGCTCGAACGGGCCGCGCGCGATCTGGCGGAGCGCGGCGACGCCGTCGCCATCGTCACCGGTTTTTGCGTGGCTGACCTCGATCCTCCGATGGCCGAAACCGATGGACCGCCCGGCGCTCTTTATCTCGCGCGAGCGCTTTTGGCGCTGGGTAAAAAAGTGGCGCTCGTGAGCGACGGCAGCGGCCTCGACTTACTGCGCCTCGGCTGCCGTCTTTGGAACCTCGACGCGCCGTTGATTGATCTCGCTGCGGCAACCGGCGACCGACGACCAGCGCTCGGCGAGGTGTTGCCTTGGCCAATCGCCGAGCGGCTCACGCA
>DASVGM010000538.1:0-6186 GCA_036379555.1 Pirellulales bacterium
AGCAGGTTCATGCTCTCGTCGTCCAGCTTGCAGAATTGCCGTACCTGGCGCGTTGTCATTTTGGCGTTGAGCCGCGTGCGGGTGCCTTCAAAACGCGCGGCTTGTAGCTGTCGGGCGGCCAGCACCTGCTCGCGCATTTGCAGGCTGGTGGTGCCCGCGCTGCCGCTGGAAAGCTCGCGGAACGGCACGGCCGGCACTTCCAGGTGAATGTCGATGCGGTCCAACAGCGGGCCGCTGATCTTGGCCATGTATTTCTCCACCTGCGGCTGCGAGCAGTTGCAACTTCGTCGCGGATCGTTGCGATAGCCGCACGGGCAGGGATTGAGCGCCGCGATCAAAATAAAATTGGCCGGAAAGGTGGTGCTGGCCAAGGCCCGGCTGATCGTCACCGTGCCGTCTTCCAACGGTTGGCGAAGCACTTCCAGCGTGCGGCGGTTGAACTCCGGCAATTCATCAAGAAAAAGAACGCCATTGTGCGACAACGATATTTCGCCCGGCGTCGGCGTCGAACCGCCGCCCACCAACCCGGCGTCGCTGATGGTATGATGCGGGCTGCGATACGGCCGCGTCGCCAACAGCGGCTGCCCGGCCGGCAGCAGGCCCATCGCGCTGTAGATGCGCGTGGTTTCAATCGACTCCGTGGCGGTCAGGTCGGGCAGAATGGTCGGCAGACGCTTGGCCAACATCGTCTTGCCGGAGCCGGGCGGACCAAGCATGAGCAGGTTATGCCCCGCGGCGGCGGCGATGACGATGGCGCGTTTGGCCATCTCTTGGCCTTTGACATCGGAGAAATCAACCTCATAACGCGAGAACTGCTGAAACCATTCATCGACGCGCGGCGGGGTCGGTTCGATCTCGATCTGTCCGGCCAGAAAAGCGGTGGCCTGAGCGAGGCTCGAAACGGCGATCACCTCGATGCCCGAGACGACGGCCGCCTCGCCGGCGTTTTCACGCGGCACGATCAGCCCGCGCAGGCCTTTTTCCTGGCCGGCGGCGATGGCCATCGACAGTGTGCCCTTGGCCGGCCGCATGGTGCCGTCGAGCGCCAACTCGCCGACCACGGCGTATTGATCGAACTTCTCGGAGACAAGCTGCCCGCTGCCGGCGAGAATGCCCAAGGTGATCGGCAAGTCGAACGAGGCGGCTTGTTTGGGCAGATCGGCCGGGGCCAGGTTGATGACCACGCGGTTCTGCGGCCGGATGAAGCCCGAATTGACCAAGGCGCGTTCCACGCGATGCGTGCATTCTTTGACGGCGGCTTCGGGCAAGCCGACCAGAACGGTTTTCGGCAGCGCGCCGTCGGAGACGTCAACTTCGACTTCAACCGGCAGCGCTTCGATGCCCAACAACGAAAAAGTACGGAGGCGTGCGAGCATCCGAATCGCCCCCCAGGCGGCGAAGGGAGTAAAGGTAAAAGGAAAGGATTCAAGCGTTATTGTGAGTTGTCGCCCGGCGCGCCGCAAGCCGGTCAGGGTGGAATCTGGGGCGACTTGCATGATTCACGGGCCGTGGCGTTCTGCACGATGGGCCTCCCAGCCCAACCCCCTAGCCAGTTCGGTGGCGTTGAGCGTGATCTGCGCGGCGCCGTTGGCGATTGGTGTGCCAATGACTTGCACGGGCAAGAAGGCGAGCTTGGCTATCTCCGCGCTGTTTTGCGGTGTGGCGGCCGGGCGGGGCGATGTATTTGGATGTAGAGTTTTTCGCCAGAAATTGACTATGGCGTCTGGCCGTTTCTGCGCGTGAACCTGGGCGCGCGGCTGGTGAGTCGACTCCAGCCGCGCGTTCTTGACGTTTGCTATCCGATTCGCCTCTTGTCTGACCTCGCCCGACTGGGTTTTAGCTCATGTTCCAAAGGCCGAGTCTCTTCGTTCGCCCCAAAATAACGCCGCTGAAAGTAGAGTGACACGTTCACCAAGCCGATGAGGACCGGCACCTCCACCAAGGGGCCGATAACGGCGGCGAATGCCTCACCGGATTTGACGCCAAAGACCGCCACCGCCACGGCGATGGCCAACTCAAAGTTGTTGCTCGCCGCCGTGAACGCGATCGTCGCGGTCTGCGAATAGTCGGCGCCGGCTCGCCGCCCCATCCAAAAACTGATTAGGAACATGACGACAAAATAGATCAGCAGCGGCGCCGCGATTCGCAGCGCGTCGAAGGGAATCCGCACGATCAAGTTCCCCTTCAGGCTGAACATCACGACGATGGTGAACAGCAGCGAACTCAGTGTCACCGGGCTGACGGCTGGCAGGAATCGCCGCTCGTACCAGGCTCGGCCCTTCGTCCGCAGCAGCACGAACCGCGAAGTCACGCCCGCCAAGAAAGGAATGCCCAGATAAATGAATACACTGCCCGCGATCTCGGCGATGCCGATAGGCACGAGATCGCCTTGAAGCCCGAACCACGGCGGCAAGACCGTGACGAACAACCAAGCATAGACGCTATAGAAGAAGACCTGAAACACGCTGTTGAAGGCGACCAACCCGGCGGCGTAATCACCGTCTCCCTGGGCCAATTCGTTCCAGACGATCACCATGGCGATGCAACGGGCCAGACCGATCAAGATCAGACCGACCATGTATTCGGGCCGATCTCGCAGGAAAGCGAGAGCCAAGGCGAACATCAGCGCCGGCCCGATCAGCCAATTCTGGATGAGTGACAGGCCCAGCACTTTCCTGTCGCGGAAAACCTCGCCCAACTTTTCATAGCGCACTTTCGCCAGTGGCGGAAACATCATGAGAATTAAGCCAATCGCGATCGGCACGTTCGTCGTGCCGATTTGAAATCGTTCGACGGCCGACTCGACGCCCGGCGCAATTCGCCCGAGCGCCACGCCGCCGGCCATCGCCAGAAAAATCCACAACGTCAGATGCCGGTCCAAGAACGAGAGCCGCTTGGAAACCGTCTCAACCGTCCGCATTTCCATGCAATTCCTCGGGCAGCCGTTCAATGAATTGTCTGATTTCATCTCTCACTCGCCGGTAATGGTGTAACGCTTCTGTTTCCGTCGCCGCGTCTTCTGCCAGGCGCGGCGGGTCATCAAATCCGATGTGAACCACCCGCGCTCCCGGCACAAAGGGGCAGGCTTCATGGGCCTGATCGCAGACGGTTACGACATAGTCGAAGGCCACCGCGCCCAACTCATCGACATGCTTGGATCTCTGGTTCGACAGATCGACACCACACTCCGCCATCACCTTGACAGCGCGCTCGTTCATGCCCTGCGGATCGACGCCCGCCGAGTAGGCATCGAGCGTTTCGGGCTTCAACGCTTTCGCCCAGGCCTCGGCCATTTGGCTGCGGCAGGAATTGCCGGTGCAGAGAAACAGGATCGTCGTTTTCGTTTTCATAAAATATCTGCTTAGACGAATATAAATGGCGGGCTAATGCGAGGGTGTTTGTCGCTGGAGACTAATCGCAGCAGGCGGACTTGCCACAAAATTTCAAATGCTTGGCGTCTCGTTCCAATTGCGGCAATTCCGCCGCGCACCATGACAAGCACTCGAACAATGCCGCCTGGAATGGCGCTTCCGCGGGCGCAAGCCGATAGTAGGCCCAGTGGCCTTCCTTGCGAACCGTGACCAGCCCGGCCTTACGCAAATAGGCCAGATGCCGAGAAACCTTGGGTTGCGGCAAGTTTAAGACCGTCACAAGGTCGCAGACGCACACCTCGCCGCCGCGCAGCAAATGGAGAATTCGCAGCCGAGTGCGGTCGGCCATCGCCCGGAACTTCAACTCGATGGAATGCGTTTTCGCCTTTGTTTTCATATTCGCGTACACGAATGTTACTGCTGAGGGAATGGTTCCGTCAAGTCGCTGCCAGAACGACATTGGAGAGTCTTTCGCTTTGGTGGCACAACAATGGTGAGTTGCCGTCGTGGGGATTCCCGCCTTGGCAATCTGCGCGAGTGCGGTATAAATCGGCTTGACAGCCGCAGTGTTCTATCTCATAATCACCCAAGCGATCGGAGGCAACTCCGGTTACGGGCCCTTCCAGGTACCTGCCCCGCCTGCGAAGGGCCTTTTTCGTTGACGCACGGCTGGCCGCCAAATCGCCATCAACCTTGGGCAACGCGTTGCGCCGCCAGTTCGCGCGGATGGGGCTTGGCGGCACGGCGCGGCAGCGACGTGAGCACCACACACCGCCTGTCGGTCGCCGGATCGGCCCAGCAGAGCGTGCCGGTCGAACCGGTATGTCCGAATGTTCTCTCGGAACAGCCAGGACTGCCCGATAGCGCGCCGACGTCAAAGCCCAACCCCCGCGGCGTGATGCCCGCCGGATTGTGGTTGGAGATCATCATGCGAGCCGTCTCGGGGCGTAAAACTTTACCGCTAGGTCGTAGAAAATCGCCCAGGAACGTGCCGATGTCGGGCGCCGAGGCATGTGTTCCGCCCCAAGGCGCGCCAAGTTGGCGCCAGTAAAGGCTGTTCCAGTCCCAAGCTTTGCTTTGCGCATCGCCGCCGCCCGATTCGGGCGCCGCGCCAGCCGCCTGGCAAAGCATCATGTCAGCGAGCTTGAACTTGCCCAGTCCCTGGGCCGAATGCCGCATGCCCAACGGTTGAAAGACACTGCGATCAACCAGGGTGAGAATGTCCATGCCGCCCGCGATTTCGGCAATCCGCGCGGCCAACAGAATTCCCATGCTCGAATACTGATAGCGCGAACCGGCAGGAAAACTGAGCGGCGCCTGAGCCGCCTGCTCGGCAAACGCGGCCAACGGCGCGTGCCGCCGGCGCAGCTCATTGTTGTTGGCAAGTTGGTCGGGCAGCCCGGAGGTGTGCGTGAGTAATTGGCGGATGGTCACGTCGTCTCGGCCGCCGCCGCTACACGCGGGCAAGTATTTCTTCACGCGGTCATCGAGCTGAAACTTACCTTGATCGAACAAGGTCATCACTGCGGCCATGTTGATCGGTTTGGAAATCGAGCCGAGCAGGAACATGGCGTCGGCCGAAGTCGCCTGGCCAAAGTGGCGCGAGTACGATTCATCGCCCTGGGCGACATACAGCGCCGCCGCGGCCACGAGCTTGGTCGTCACGGCTTGCTCAAGTACGTCGGCGGCGGCATCCCAGCGTCCTTGGCGCATGGCCGCGAGTAAGGGTGAAGTGGCGCCGGTGGCCACGGCCGCTGATAAAAACGCGCGTCTCCGCATGGTAAAGCTCCGTTGATGGTGGCGCCAGTATAGCGGCCGGCAAGCTCCATTTCACGCAAATTGAGCAGTCTGTCGCCGCATTTTGGGCGTTGAAAACGCGATGCTCAACAAATCCAGCCTGCCTGGTTCGGCGACGACGAGAACCCGTCTACACAACCCTCCCTATTGGCAGCAAGACTGCCAACATCGAGCAAGACTGCCAACTTCGAGCAAGACTGCCACGTTTGGCGCTGAGCGCCGAGGGGCGCATGGGCTACCGGCACATCGAATGGGGCCTGGCCTGGCTTGCGCAAAATCGGTTGTCGTGCCCCGACTTGTTTGATACTAGATTCATACCACCACGATCGGTTCCAGCCGGGCGGCGATTACGAAGTCGGCTTCGTCGTCTTGGTTCAGATCGATGGCGCTGGACATGAATCGCTCGGGCTGTGCCAGATACGGGCGCCGCGCCAGGCGTTTTCCGGTGAAGGGGGCGTCGGTTTGGTACGTGAAATCGACGTGCCTGAAAAGTTCGGCGGTCGTCGTGAGTTGGTCCAGTGAGGGCGCCGTAATCGTGGGGCGGCTCGCCGAGCCGGCTGGTGGTTCAGACGGGCCGGCGGCCCGCCCCACGGACGATGGCTCGACGCCTACATCCAAACGGAAACACTCGCGTCCTCCCTCCGCGTATACGGCCAACTGCCGATCGCTGATCGTGCCGAGAAACGATTGGTCGGGGCCGTGACCGGCGGCTCGTTCAGACTTAAACTTCGGGTCCGGCGCAACTGGAGGATGGGCCTCCTGGCCCGTCAAGACGATTGGTGACGGGCTAGGAAGCCACCCCCCCCCCTAACGGACCATTGGCGCTTTGCGCCAGTTGCCGACTGCCCCCGATGACGGCGACCGCGTTCTACAGCGAAAGTCGGCGCGGGTTTACAGTCTTGTGCCCATCTTACGTTGGGGGCAAACTGTTGTAACCCGCCGCGCAGTGGCGTTCGGAGTGTAGCCGTGGGCGTCAGCCCGCGGTTGATCGTGGCCAGCGCCTGAAATTCCGCCAAAC
>DASVGM010000539.1:0-2014 GCA_036379555.1 Pirellulales bacterium
CGACCTGAATATCTTCCCGGCATTCAAAGAACCCAAAAAACCCGCGCCGTTCACCATGCTGCCGGTTGTGGCGCACGTTGTCGATGGCGGCGATGCGTCCCACGACGCGGCCTTCCTTTTCAGCAATGAAGGCTTGCACGCGGTTCACGTCGTAAAACGGATGGCGGCGGAAGCCCACGCGCTGTTCCTCATCGAACACCAAAGGCGGCACCCAACGCGGGTCCGCGGCATACAACTCGCGGGGAAAGCGCAGAAACCGCCGCCAATCACGCGGTGATAAAACGGCTTGCGTCTTGAGGGCTGTCATGCTCGTCTTCCGCCGCGGCGGCCCATGATTTTGATTGTGAGCGGAACTTGCGGAAAGCCGCCAGCAAGCGGTCGATCTGCTCGTCGCTGTGGCTGGAAGAAAGCGCGATTCGCAGCATCAATCCGCGCGACATCGGCACGACCGGAAACCCAACCGTGAGGATGTGAATTCCTTCGTCGTAAAAAAACTGCGAGACGCGGGCCGCCTCCGCCAATTCGCCAACCTTGACCATCAGCAGTGGGAATGGCTGGCGATCGGCGTTGATCTCGAAGTCCATCGCCAGCAGCTCTCGCTTCACGCGCGAAATGTGGTCCCGCAGCCGCGACCGCCGTTGGCCGCCTTCCGCCTCCAGCACATCGAAAGCCGCCAGCGCGCTGGCCAAATAGGGCGCCGGCAACTGGCCGCCATAGATATAGGTGTACGAATTAAAACGGAAGTAGTCGCGAAACGCCTTGGGGATGACGGCGAAACCGCCCAGGCTGGCGAGGGCTTTCTCCAGAGAAGCCACATAAATGGTGTTGTCATAGTTGCCCTTGAAGTGGCTCACGATGCCGCGACCACCAGGGCCGATCACGCCGAAGCCGTGGGCGTCGTCGATATAAAGCGTCGCCCCGTACTCCTCCGCCAGTTCCTGGTAGCGCGGCAGTTGCAGCAAGCCGCCGGACATGCTGTAGACTCCGTCCAAGGCGATCAAGGCGTGGTCGTATTGGCCGCGGTGCCCGCGGAGCAGGGCTTCCAACTGCCGAAACTCGTCATGATCGAACTGCAACACCTTGGCCCCGCCTCCCTTGGCTTCGATGCCCGCCCGCTGCACGCTATTGTGCGCCTCGCGGTCGAGGAGCAGCAGCGAACCTTGGCGCATCAACAGCGGGATAATGCCGTGGTTGGCGAGCGTTACAGTCGTGTAAACAATCACGTTATCGACGCCGAGCCAACCGGCGATGCGGTTTTCCAGCGCGGCGAAGAGGTCCACTTCAGCGGCCGCGCGTGCCGAGCCGGCCAGCGTACCCCAAGTCGCGAGCGCCTCTTGCGCCGCCTCGATCAGCCGCGGGTGGTTCTCCAGACCCAGGTAATTGATCGCGTTGAAGTTGAGCAGCTTTTTGCCGTCGATCACGCATTCACGCCCGTCGATCGACTGCAACTGGCAATAAGAGTTGGGAATCGTCCGCGCTTGTTCGGCGAAAAACCGCAGATAGCGGCTATTGGACCGGTCTTCAAGCATTTGGTTGAGTGGTGTTCGCATGTTGCTTATCTCAGAATGGTGAAATGCACTCGTGAGTAGTAAACATTGTCTACCCAATCGGGTTATATTGTGTAAGTATAGCAAAACCGGGCGTCAGGTGTTGCGAAAAATCGCCTTTGCGTTTCGCTGACGCATCCGTTCAAGGATTCGTGGGTGCCGTGCGACTCGTTGATAGCGGCAGGTTATTTTCCGGGCGAGTGAGAGTGCTGCCGGCGCAGCTCTTCCAGCTCGCGCTCGTAGCCGCCCGAGAGAATCGGAAAGCGGCACCATGTCTTGGGATCGAGGTTTTCATCGTCCACGTGAAACGACGGCGCGTAACGTTCGCGCTTCCATTGGTTGCGGCACCAGAGTCGGAAAAAACGCTCGACCCAGATCGCAAGTTGGCCGGCCGTGTGCTGGCCGAAGCGCGCGCGCACTCGCCAAAAAACTTCCAACGGTGTGTACTTGTCGCGAATCGCGGCGCG
>DASVGM010000540.1:0-4161 GCA_036379555.1 Pirellulales bacterium
TTGAAGAGCCGCCGCTGGAGCGCAAAGAAGCCAAAGCCGTCGATGAGCAAATGAAAAAGAGCGCTCAGCAAATGGGCGAGGTTGGGCTGGGCGACCTGGCCGACGCCACCAGCGAGATGGCCGACGGCATCAAGGGAGGAAAAGGCAAGTTTCAGCGCGGCGCGCGAAAGCTAGCCAAAGAGGTCAAGAAGCATCAACGCCGCCGCAAGATCAACGAGCTGCTCGCTTCCGAATTGAAGCGGCTGACCGAATGTAAGTGCGATTGTCAGAAGAATTGCCTGACGCGAGGCAAACGGCCGCAGAAGTCGACCTCGCCCAGCGAGAGTTTCGGCCTCACCACCAGCGGCAATACGCGCGGCGATAAGACCAATCTGCTGGCGAAAAAGAACCTGGAACAGGTAAGCGGCCCCACGGCCGACGAAGGGCCATCGGAAGTGGAAACGACGCACTCGCCCGAAGGCCGCCAGCAGGCCGTCCGTGGCTATCGTGAATCGTATCAAAAGTATCGCCGCATGTCGGAAGCAGTGCTCGACAGCGAGCCGATTCCACTGGGCCACCGCCAAACCATCCGCCGCTATTTCGAGTTGATTCGTCCTCAAGAGGGCGATTCGGCTCTGTCCGCGCCGGCCAATTGAGCCCACGCCTAGTGCTTTGTCCAGCCTAAGTTGTCGGCTGCCGCAAGGGCGGCCGCCGTGTAGGATGGGCTTCCTAGCTTGTCACCAATCGAACGTGACGGGCCAGGAGGCCCATCCTCCAGTCGCGTCGAACCCGAAGGTTTAGTCTGGACAAAGCACTGGCATCGGATCGTGCTATGAGTTTTCCCTGTTTCGTGTTGGCAATCTGTCAAAGTTGCCTTCTCACACGCCCCACGCGGCCTGCGACCTTGTTGCTTTTTCTCTGGGCTATCACTGGCTCCGGCTGCAATCGGCGCAGCGTTGAGCCACGGCAAATCACGGCCGTGGAAAAACAATCGAGCGAACCAACCGTGCAATCGCAGCGCAGTCAATCGCAGCGCAGCCGCCCGCCCCTCGCCGGTAGCGAGCCGGCGTCCGTCTCGCCCGCGGCAACCGCTGCGGCTGAGTCGCCCGTCGCTGCTGCCTTGCAAGCCGCCGCGGCCGATGGTCGTGTTTTGCTTTTGGCGCCTCACGGCCCGTTGATTATTGACTTGCGCGTCACCGTGGACGGGCATCCGCTGAGCGAACCACGCGAAGAACTGATCGACGAACTGCTCCAATTGGCCGATCGCAACCACGACGGCCGGGCCACTTGGGGCGAGGTCTTTGCCGATCCACGTCGAGTTTTCGGCCTGCTGCGCACGGATGTCTTGCACCTGGCCCACCGCCGCGACTTCATGAAAGCGAACGACACCAACCGCAATGGACTAGTCGACCGCGATGAGGCCCGGCGGTTTATCGCCGCGGCAAAATCCGCCGGGGCCTCTTTGTCCATCGAGAACGCCGCCGATTTTTACGCCTCCGCCGCGCGCCAGTCGATCGTCAGAAAGCTGCTCGATGCCGACGGCGACGGCGCCCTCGATCGCGGCGAGCGAATGGCGTTGGAGCGACGCCTGCTCAGCCGCGACGCGAATAACGATCGTATCGTCATGTGGTCGGAACTGGATGATTCCTTGGCCGGCGATGAACTTGCCGATGAGCGGCAAAAGTTGAAGCACCGCGATGATCGGCTCAGCGCCCAAGAGTTACGCGGCCACGACTCCCTTGAACCGGACGCCATCATCGGCGTCGCTTTCCAAGAGAGCGAGCAGGCAGCCGCGGGGCGGCTGACTCTCGAAGCGCTTTCGTCGCGGCTGACGCGGATTGGCGCGCCCGTCGCGGGGCAAATCTCGCTCGCCTCACGTTCACCGGGCTTGCGGTTGCGGTTGGTTCTTGACGATCGCCGCGCGGGCGGCCTCGCCGGCGTCTATGCCATCGTGCTACGCGAGTTGGATGCCGTTTTTTCGATAATTGACGCGAATCACGACGGTCGTTTAACGACGCGCGAACTGCGCGGTGGCTCAGTCGCGTTGGACGATTGTGACGCCGATGGCGACGGCCGCGTTGCGATCGAAGAGATCCCCGCCGAGTTTGTGATCGTTCTCGGTCGTGGCCGGCCTCCGGAGAAACCGCTACTTGTCGGCACATTCTCGCCCGGCCGCGGAGCCGACCTAGCGCCAGAATGGTTTCGGTACATGGATGGCAACGGCGATATGGAAGTCGATCGGGACGAGTTTCCCGGCGGGAATGAGCGCTTTCGTGCGCTCGATGCGGACGGCGATGGTTTCATCACGCACGCCGAGGCGCGGCAGGCCGTTTCAGAACCACGCCGTAAATAACCTTGCGTGCTTCCGGGCGGGGCGTCGTGGTGTCTTGGTTCACCGGGAACTGGAATTTCGACTTGCGGGCGCTAGCTACACAAGGAACGCATCCTGCTAAGAATTTCGTGGCATCCTGCCACGAAGGTTTATCGCCTTGACGGCGTCACCGGACGGCAATTCGCTGAAGATGAACACCGGAGTCATAGCGATTGAGGATCGCCGCGGCAGGACGATCTTTGTCGCGCCTCCGAAACCATCGGTTGTCCCCGCCGCTAAAGGCAACTAAATATTAGGCCGGCGAGCCGGTCGCGAAAGCGAAACTCCAATCCATTTGCAGATTGCATCGCTATTTGGCCTTTTCGCGGCGCCAAGCGAGCGATAGCCAGCCCCCGTCGGCGACCAGATGCGTCAGAGTTAAACGGCCGACTTTGGCAAATTGGCCCGGCAAAACCAGCCCTCGCGAAGTGATTTCCTCCGTGAAAAAGTCGCGGAGGCGGCGCCTCACTAGGCTGGCGCCGGCGACATCGAGCGTGCCGCTGCCGAGCGGGGAGCGTACTATTACGTCGTTGTCGCGCCGCGCTCTGAGCACACCGTTGTCATTTTCCAGAAAATAATGGACCGTGATCTCAAGTTCCCGATCGACAACCTTCTGCCGTGACCGAAAACGATGCCCGCGCAAAGTAAGCCAAACTTGTCCGTCTTCGATGCGCACGTCGATCGGATCTTGATCGGCGAAGGTCATGCTCCAGGCCCCCTTCGTTTCGTCCAACTCAAGCTGCTTCGGCCGGCGCCGAAACAGCTCCAGCGACAACTTGTCGAGATCGGCCTGGCCGACCGTGCGGCCGGCCAGCAGACCCTCGCCGTAGGAGTTGGCCAGCGATTCGTGGAGTTCGACCGCCAAGGCCGCGTTATGGGGCAGGCCGGGCGGCGCCGAAGTGGCCGCCAGCCGCGAATTGCTTTCGTGCCTGGCGTCGATGCTCAACTGCTCGGCGGTGCTGGCCAGCCGCAGCCAGCGGGGCCATTGGCCCATGCGCAACAGGGGATGGCGAATATTGGCCAGGTAGTCGGCCTGGGCGCGGTTGAGTCGCCGCTTGGCTTCCGCGTCGAGCCGGGCGTTTAACTGCTGCTCGACATGACGCGAACCGATTTGCTCGGCCGTGGCCTTCCGCCGGTTGGCGCGTCTGCCCGCCGCGCGCCTCACAATGTGGCCCCGCAGTCCTCGTCTGCTTGACCCCACGCCCACGATGCGCGTGCGAGACCGAGCATGGGAGGTCGCTTGCCAGGAGTGAAAACCCGTCTCGTCCAGGTAGTAACGCTTGACGCCCCATAACGAGGTGACGCTCGTGCTGGCAATCCGCGCCGAACGATTGTAGCCCATCGTTTGCGCCTGGTTCGTGGCGGTGATCGCGGTTTCAAACGAAGCCCGCCGCGCGTCGGGCACAAGCCGTGTCCGCGCGAAGCCGTTCGTCCGCCGCACACCGTAGAGTCTCGTTCCCAAAATCACATCACGCACCGGCCGGCCCGCTTCGTCGATTTTGCGGACGCTGCCGCTACCGATCAAATCTTGCGAAACGCGCGCCTGTAGGTTCGCCTGGCCCAAACGTCCACGAACCTCGGCCACCAATTCGGCTTGTTGACCGCGGTCGCTGAACCAGGCCAGCAGTTTTCCAACGGCGCTTTGTTGCTCGCGCGTCGGTGGAACATCAAGCGTTTCCAAGGCCGTCGCCAGCTCTGTGAGCTTTTGATTGAGGTCGGCGGCAGTGGTGGCACGCGCCGCTTCGCCCGCAACGCGTAAATATTGGTCCAACACCGCGGCCACGTTCAGAAACTCGCTGCGTTCCAGCCCG
>DASVGM010000541.1:0-7024 GCA_036379555.1 Pirellulales bacterium
CGCGTGAGCCAGATGCACAGCTCGATCGTGCAGCGATTGCAGATCCAGTTGGAGCGGCGACGGCCGGAGTTTGGCACGTGACGCTGGCAAGTGGGCGGTGGAAAGTCAAGAGTAAAGAGCGGGCGGCGCGGACGTAGGTTCGCGGCACCCGCCAAAATAATACAGAGCCTTGGCAGAGAAGAGCGAAGCCGCAGCAGGGCAACCTGGTGCGGCTTTTCTCTTTGGATCGCGGTGATTCGTCATTCACCGCCTTGTTCGCGGCCGCGGATCTCACAAAACTGCCGGCTGCCAACAATCGTTTCGATCGCGGCCGAAAAACGATAGTCGCGATCCTGCAAATCGCGCTCGATCCTTTCCAACAGCGGTTTGTCGGAAAGTCGCACCGCCCGACCCAAGGCGTAGCCCAGCAACTTGCGGCAGAATTGCCGCAAGATCACGTCACGCCGCGCCGTGAGCAAATACGCGCGCAGGCCCTCAAGGCCGTCGAATTCGGCGCCGCCGGGCAACCGCGCGTGGGCGTCGATCGGCCGCCCGGAAACGTCTTTCTCGCGGCGGCCGCCAATGGCGTCGTAACCTTCCAAGGCAAACCCCAACGGGTCGATGCGCACGTGACAGCCCGCGCAGCGCGCGTCGCTGGTATGCTTCTCCGTAAGCTGCCGCACCGTCAGGCTGTCGGCGGCGGTTTCGTCGTCGGGCAAGGGCGGCGTGTCTTTCGGCGGTCGCGGCAGGCGCTCACCCAGCAGGGCCTCGCTGATCCAATTGCCGCGCAGAATAGGACTGGTGCGCGAGGCGCCCGATTGTTTCGCCAGTGTCGCGGCCAATGTCAAAATGCCGCCGCGGCCATACCGCCGCGCGCCATCAATGCGGCGCCAATCGCCCGTGACGCCGGGTATGCCGTAGTGCGCCGCCAACGCTTCATTGACAAACAGGTGGTCACAATCCCAAATCTCCAGCACCGAACCGTCGCGCTGGAACAAGTCGGTGAAAAAGCGGATGGCCTCTTCATACATGTCGCCGCGCAGGCCGGCGAACGACGGAAAGTGCCGCTCGCTTTTTTCATCGAGCGCGTCAAAGTCGTAGATGTGCAGCCATTGGCAAGCGAACTCGGTCGCCAATCGCCGCACTCGACCGTCGCGCAGCATGCGGCGGGCCTGCTCGCGCAGCACGTCGGGCCGCACGAGCCTGCCCGCCGCCGCTGACTCGCGCAGCTCGACGTCGCCGCTTGACGACCAAAGGAAATAGCTCAAGCGATTGGCCAACTCCCAGCTTGAAACCGCCGCCGACGGCGTACCCGGCGGCGACTCTTCCAGGCGATACAAAAACGCGGGCGAAACAAACAACCTGGCCAGCGTAAGCCGGAAGGCTTGTTCGTGCGGCAACGGTTGCGCGCGCAATCGTTGGTACAATCCGCGCAGCTCCGCCGCCTCGGCGGAGGTGATCGGCCGGCGAAAAACCTGCGCGGCAAAATCCACCAGCGCGTCGAGTTGCCGAGGCTCGCTCTCGACAAGCCGCCGACGCAACTCGTCGGCGTGCCGCTGGATCGGTTCGCGCAAATGCTCGAACAGCCGCGGATCGCTGTCTTGCGTGGCGTATTCCATGAGCTGAGCGTAAGAATCGACGATCGTCAGGGCGTCGCGGCTGACGAAATGCAACTCATCCCAAAGTCGATTGAGCCGAGTACGCTGTTCGTCATCGAGCATCAGCCGCATCAGCGGCTCGTCTTCGCGATGAAACTGCGCCAACGTGATCACTTCATCGACCGGCACCAGGCGGCTGTAGCAGAGGGCCGCGGGAAAAAGCCGGCGAAAGTCTTCAAACGCCGTCTCAAATCGCTGCCAGGCCGGCGCGGCTTCTTTGGCCAACACGGGCGCATCGCCCCGCCATGATTGCAAGTCCGCCGGCGGCGACCTCGTGACGGCAAGCTGCACGCTTGCCTCGTCGGCGGGCGAGTGTAGTACGCCGGTCGTCACCAGTTCGCAGCCTGCCACCAGATCGGCCGGCAGACGGACCTCAATCACCGCGGGCGCCTGCACGCCAAGGCTCGCTCCATCAATGGCGGCGCCGTCGGGCGAACGACCAAACCGCGCCACGTCGATGCCCCACGCCACTTGCTCCGCCGCCGGCCGATTGGCATCGCCTGGCGGAACGGGCGGATCGCTTGGCGGCTTGGATTCGGTTTCGCTCGCCGCTTTTACGCCAACCGCCGCGAAAAGTGGACCGCTCAGGGAAGTCAACTGTTTGTACAGCGCGGCATCTGGATGGTTTTTGTCGGCGGGCGGATCGCCCAGCAGCAGCCGCTCGACTTCGCCCGCGAGCTGAAGCTTTTCAGCGGCAGCAGCGGCCAACTGCCAACGCGCCAACACACAACCGGAGGGGATGGATGGCAGCGAATTGCCGGCGGTCACCGGCTCGGTATAAAAGTGCCAAACATTCGCGTTGCCGAAGCCATCGGCGTGCGGATTGCCGGCGAGCACGTTGCCGGAAACATCCGACGTTAAGCTCCAGCGCCGGCCGCCCTCGCCGGCGGCTTCGATGACGAGCTCCACGTCCGTGAGATCGCAAGCATGGTTGCCGTCGCGCGGGCCAATGACGAGCGACACGAAATCGCCCGGCCGCACCGGCAGCGGCGCCGTTAGTTCCACTTTCACGGCGTTGGTGCCGTGAGCGATTCCGGCGGCCAGCGGTTGCCGCATTCTGCCGCGCCGCCACTCGAGCGACCAGGTGACGCCATTGCCACACTCGGGGTGAGCGTGCGTGACCTGTCCGCGGATTCGCACATGCCCGGCGAGGGGGCTTTGCCAACCGACGGCCACGTTCAACTTAGGCGAAGGATGAACCGCCACGGCATGCGGCTTCATGTTGCCGGGAATGCGCACATGCCGATCCGAGGAGTTCGCCACCAAATTCGGCGTTTCGCCGCTGCCCCAGCCCTGCACAAAATCGTGCTCGCCCGTTCGCTCCAGCTTGGCCGTGAAGTGCTCCAGGCGTATCGCCGCGTTATCGTCCAACCCCAAATAGTCCAGCCACGCATCGAGCGATTCTCTTTCGACGTCATGTTTGGCGGCAAGCTGCGCGCGGTCGATTGCTTCAGCCGCGGCGCCGGCCTCAGCCGCCGCCAGACACTTGGCCGTGGCGGCAAACAACCGCTGCCGCCGCGCCACAAGTTGGCGCGCCACCTCGCGCACGTCGCGCAACAACAGATCGGGGTGGCCGGGCGTGACCAAGCGCGGCGACTGCCAGAGCACCACGTCGCCCGCAGGGCCGTCGCCAGCCGTACCGGCCGTCAGATAGAGCGTCACTTCCTTGGCATCGCCCGCTTCCGGCATTTTCAGGCGGATTTCATGACGGGCTGTCAGCGGGTTGATCGGCACGATCCAGGGCTTCAAGTGCCCCACGCTTTGAAAGCGTGACAGCGCCTTCTGCCAGACGGCGACTTCATTGGTCAAAGCGGCCGCCTCGCCCGCTTTGCTCGTCTGCCAACGGCTTCGCAACATTTCGAGCAGCAGCGACGGCGGCGGCGGCGGTGTGTCGCTCTCGGCATGCAGCAGCGTCCAAAGCGATTGCAAATACCGTGCGTTCAAGCCGCGTTCAGCCGCCACGGCGGCGATGGTTTTTTGTCCCGCCACCAGGGCCTCGCGTTCGTCCAGCGTGGCGGCGAAATAGCGATCGAGCGGAAGGCGGCCCTCGCCATCGGCAAACCGCGCGTAAAACTGTTTGATCTGGCCGATCAACTCATCCGACCAATCACGGCGCGTCGTGCCGGGCGAGAAGCGAAAGCCGGCGGGCAGCAGCGCCGCGTGACCGGCAATGGCTTTGCCCGCGTCGAGGTATTTGCTCAACAGCGCCGGCGACATGGCCAGCGCGGCGCCGGCGTTGGTGAATCCTTCGCCCGCCGCGCCATCGGCCGGAAACTCTCGGGCGGGATCGAGATCGAGCCGCGTCAAATCGCGAACCGTGAAAGTATACTGTGCGTTATTCAGCCGGCGCAGCACGACAGGCCCCGGATCGCCCGCGTTGGCCTGGGCCAACGCGTTCAGACAGCGTTCGACCCACGCGCGAAGCTGCCGGCGCTCGTCGGGCGACGGTTGCTCGGCGTCTTTGGGCGGCATTTCGCCAAGGTCGAGCATTTCGGCCACTTTTTGCCAAACTTCCGGCGCGGTGCGAACTTGATCGAGCGCGGCGAAGCGTTCCAGATCAAGCTCTCCCTCGCGATCGGCGGTCGAGTGGCAATCGACGCAGAAACGCGCCACGATCGGCCGGGCAACGCGCGTATAATCGTCGGCCAATGCGGCGAACGAATCAGGCTCGGCCGCGCCTGTCGGGGTGAAAAGACAAAGCGTGAGCAAGAGGCCGATCGGGGCGTAAACAATCGTGTGCAAGGGTCGGTTCCTCTCCGGGTGAGATGGCGGCTCAATGTGCCGCTAATCGAGGTGTTCGCGCTCAAACGCGCCGGCGCCCGTCATGCGTCCGACCCAAGTGCCGGGGTTCCATTCACGCATGCGATCGCTGACCGTTAAATCTTCGCCCTGGTCGGGCCGCGTGCCGCTCAACGTCGCCAGCAAAAATTCAACGCCAATCACGATAAATACCAAGGCCAACAGCCAACGCCACACCTCGCGCTCGTCGCCCACGGATCCAAGCTCCTGCTGCGTTTCGGCCGAGGCATCGACCAGCGTCAGATCGACGTCGGGCAGCCACTGACGCAATTGAACTTCGTCGGCCGCGGCGAACTGCGATTCGTCGGGCGAAAGATTCACGGCGAACTGCGTCCGGTCGCGCTTCGGCTGCTCGACGCGGCCGCCCCGCACGTCAACAGTGTAGTAGCCCTTGATGCCGGTTTTCTCGAACCCGCTGATCCAGCGCGCGCCGGCGCGCTCAAACTCCAGCTCCGTGGTCTGCCGCTGCGCATCGACCACTTTGCCCGTCACCGGCGACCACTCCGCCGCGACCGCGATCTCGGCATCGCCATCGGCCGGCACCACCGACGGCGCCTCGACGTCGGGCCGATGCTCGACGTAATTCACCATGCGCAGAATCAACGGCACAAATTCCGGTTTCAGCGGCAGGTTCGACCACTTGCTAGTGGCCGGGAATGACGCCAGCAAAACCTTGCCCTCGCGGAAACGGCCTTCCACCAAGGCGGGCTCCTTGGGCGAAAAGCGCGCCAGCGGCAAGGCATTGACCACCGCGCCCTCCACGACCAGCGGAAACCGCCGGTAAAAACTCGCGGTGGAGAGATAACGCGATTCAGGATCGCTAAACACGGCGAACACCGGATGCGATGTGCTGAACCAGGTGAGTTGCACGAAGGTGTCGAATTTCTGCGCGTCGCCCGCCGGAGGGCTTAAGGTGGCGCTCACCAGCCGCTCGTTCAAGGGGCCGGGTTCGATGAAGAATTGTTTGTTGTAGACGTCGGGGTTTACCTTGTCGCCGGGAAAAATCATCAAGCCGCCGCCCTGCGAGACATAATCTCGCAGCCATTTGAAATGATTGCCGTTGAACTGGCCGCAGTTGGCCAGAATGACCACCGCCGCGTCGCGCAGCGCTTCGGGGTTGACCTGGCCTTCGTTGATTTCCTGCAGGTTCAACGACTGAACGTAATCTTTGCGCGGGGCGAGCGTGCTGGGAACCGCCCCTTGTGAATTCACCTCCGGCGGCGGCGCTTCACGCCGCGGCGTTTCTTCTTCTTCACCGTGCGCCGTCAAGGCCGTGCGCAGGTAAAGCCCCTCGTTTTCAAACGGATCGGCGGCGGGATTGCCGTTGACCAACAACACCTTGATCGGCGGGGCGATGGAGAGCGTGAAGAGAAACTGATCGTCATCCGGGAAACGGTCGCCGGCAATCTCAAAACGGCCGCGTAACGTGCCCGGCTGAGTCGGCACAAAAATCAACTCTTTCTGAGCCGAATCGCCGGGCTTGATGGTCAGCGGCACTCGAGCGACTTCTTTCTCGTCGATGAACACGCCCACCGTGACATCCGTCGGTTCGCTGGCGGAATAATTGGCCACGCGCGGTTTGAGCACGAGCGGCAGGCCGACCACGCCGCGATGTTCGCCGGGGGCCATGCCGATCACGGCGCGGTTGTCCGGCGGCTTCTTCGCCCCCACGTTGACCACCACCAGTCGAGCTTCTTTTGGCACAATCCGCTCGGCCCCTTGCTTGGCCAGTTCGTTGAAGCCGGTCGCCTGGCAATCGGTGAACAGGTAGACGGTGGCTTTGCCATGTTCGGGCGCACCCGACGCGAAAACCTGTGACAAAGCGGTAAGCCAGTTGGCCCGTGCCGGGCTTGCCGCCAGGTTTTCAATATAGTCTTTGATGCTCTCGGTATCGGCACTGAAGCGGCCGAAGACTTCTTCGGCGCGCGACGCCACGCGCACCAGCGTCAGGCGATCGTCGGAGGCCAGACGGTCGGCAACGGTCACGGCGGCCGCTTTGGCGCGATCGAGCGACGACAGCCCCGCGGTCTGAGCGTTCATGCTGGCCGAGCAATCGACGAGCATGATGACTTCGCGGCCGCCGCCGCCGCCGAACAGCGCGCTCCAGTGCTTGAGCACCGGCCGGCTACAGACCAAAACCAGGAGCAACAAGAACAGCGCCCGCAACGCGGCCAGCAGCGCCTCCAAAAACTTCATCCGCCGCCGCTGCTGCACGTAGCTGTCGAACAGAAAGCGAAACGTGCTCAGCTCAACCGTACGCAAGCGATGCAGCGTGAGCAGGTGCAAGAGGATGGGAATTGCCGCCAGCGGCAAAAACCAGAGCAAGGCTGGATGGATGGGAAGCATAAAACCAACAATAATGCGAAATCGCGTGCGCGGCAACTAGCGGCGGCCCCGCTCTGCGACCTTGTGCCTTGTCCCGGTGGAAGCCCCGACTGACACGCTAGAACGAATGCCCCGACAGGTGCTTTCCGTTTTCGCGTTCCATCCGCTGCCTTCAGCAGCGGATGCAACGCGAAAACGGGGCGCGTTCGGCGCCGTACATCGAGCCAGTCAGTCATCGCTCGACGGGGGCAAGCCCGGTAGTG
>DASVGM010000542.1:0-8625 GCA_036379555.1 Pirellulales bacterium
CGCAGCTATCGCGCGAATTAAAGCCCACGGAGCAGAAGCTGTAGATTGATGTCCCTGGATCAGAAAATGGGACGTTCTGCAATGCCATCAAATTTAGCAATGCGGCACACAAGGTGTTGTGCTAGCACGTCCATGTCAGCAAAACAGGATGGTGTGCCGGCGCAACCTTGGGACGTCGTCCAGTCCTTTCCAAAAATCTTTGCCACCCCCCTGTAACCCCCCGCCATCGGCAAGCCACCCATAATTCAATTTTAGGCACAAGGGGGGGGGGTAGCCGACGTGCCGCAAGGCACCACGGGCTGCGGGCATTGCCTGGGGTTCACAACCGTGAAAATCGACCTTTCATTAACTATGGAGAAAACGATGAACGATTTCAGGCTCGAGCCTATCGCTTCCGCCCGGTGCAAATTTGCACCGGGCGAGAAAGACGATTCCGCTTTCCCTCATCTACTATCTCTTATCCATTTTCATCCTTCACCCCTCATCGCATAATCCAACCCCCCCCCCCCCCCCCACATTTACCGTTGCGTCGCATCTTGCACGTCGCCGCGGCGAAAAGCGTAAACCCAACCATACAGGGCGTTTACGGAACTGATTTGAGAGCGAATTTTTTATTTCTGTCAACGGCGAACATTCGCAAGTCAGCACCTACCCGCCTTGGCCAGGCGCATGAGGAGGCGAGAGGTTTCTTGAATTCGGCCGCCGAATTGTTTACACTCGGTCCCGATCGGCTCGTTTACAGGAGATCAGGATGGCGGAGGCCACGTATTTTGTGCAGGAGTGCCCGACGTGCGGTCGCAGCTTGCGGATCCGCGTCGAGTATTTAGGAAAGCGGCTCGTTTGCCAGCACTGCCACGGCGCGCTGGTGGCGAGCGATTGTCCGACGCCGCGGCGATGTTTGGACGGCGATTTATTACAACGTGCCAGCGAACTTATCGAGCAAGCCGAACGCCGCTTGCCCCGGCCGCGTTAGCGTGCTAACGGCACTTCAAGACAACGGCTGAGGCATCGACAAGCTTGGCGGGATCGGCCAGCGCGGTGAGCCGGTCGCGCACCAGTTCGACGAGTACCTCGGCTGGTTGCCGGCAGTGCGTCAGCACCGTTGAAAGCAATTCATCTTCAGCGGCTTTGCCAGCCTCTTGACAGGTTCGTGCGGCCGCTTCGCTGAGCACCAGGATGAGGTCGTTCGGCAGGAAGCGAACCGTCACGTCGCGCGGCGTCGTCGTCTGCGGCGCGCCCAGGGGCGACGCGGCGCGCGCCAACCCGCTGGCGCCCGCGGCGGTGATTTTCCAAACCGCGATTGATCCGGCCGCCGACACCTGCGCTACCGGCCGCTCCACGTCCGCCAAGGCCAGAAAGAGTGCGGCCGATTGATCGCCCGGTGAACCGTGATGGAATGTTTCGTTGGTCGCCCGCAGCACCTGGGCCGGCGTGTTCGCATACGCCGCGTGGGCGCGGACGGCGCCGCGCAACGCGCTGGCGCACAGCGCGCCGGCCGGCGCGTCTTGCCGCGCACCGCCTAAGACCACCGCCAACGCTTCCTGGCCCGTGACAAACCAATCGTAAAACTCGGCGTTCACCTCGGCGGCGGCTTGGGTCCAGCCCGCCACCTGCCATAGATCGCTCGGCGGCGAAGTGCGCGGAAGTTGATCTTCTTGCCAGCGCTCGGCGGCGGATAACTGGCGTTTCAGACGGCTGGCATCGGCGCTGGCGGTGATGAGCGTTTCGCGTTCCAGGTCGGCCGCGACGCGGCCGGCGACAATTTCCACCAGGTTGACCTCCCGGTCGCTGAACGAACGCGGGCGGTCGCCAAACAACCAGAGCGTGCCTAACGGCGCCGTGACGCTCGAAACCGGCACGCAAAGCGCCGCGGCCGCGGGTTCGGGCGAGGAGAAAATCGTGAGACCGGCGGTGTCTTCCAGCGTGATGGCATGTCCCAACAAGGCTTCCAGGTCGGCGGCCGCGTCTGACAACTCGCGCGGCGGCAGGAGCAAGCGTTCTTGCGGCAGTCGCCAAACTGAGCGCAGCTTGAGGTACTGCGCCGTCTCGTCGAGCACGTACAGCGCCGCGGCATCCATGCCCACCGCCTCGGCGGCGGCGCGCAGCGATGCCTTGAGCCGCGCGGCCAGATGTCCTTCGTCGCCGCGTAAAGTGAGCGGCATGCCGGCGGCCAGCTCGGCCTCGCATTTCCAAAGCGCCTGCCGCGTGCGCGCCAGGTCGCCCAGCAATTCGCCCACGGCGCCGGCCAGTTCGATGGAGTTTCGCAAATCGGCGGCGGCCGGCGGCGCGGCTTGCGCGATGCCGGCGGCCACGCCGACACGCAATTGCTCCCCCTCCGCGCCGTCGTGGGCGGCCGGCGCCGACCATAATACCGAAGACGGAATGTCCGCGCCGGGGCGGCACTCAAGAGGCCAGCCGGTGACCTGTTCAAAAGCACGGCAGAGCTTATCCAGCCCCGGCCAAAAATCAGCCAGCCGGCCGGCATGGGCGGGCGCCGCCTCGTTATAAAGCCGCAAAAACGTCGGTGTCGAATCGGCCACGGTTTCACCTTGAAGGACTGAGTGTACCTGCCATTCCATGGCCACAGTCGATCATCGGCGCACGCCGGGCAATACTTTGAATCGCGGACAAAGACGGGCGATTATGGCAATTATGCCGAGCCTGACGGATTTACGTCTGACGGTTCAACCGCCCTTGAGCGCCTCGCGAACAAACGTCACCGTGGGTTGGCCGCCTTTGCCGGCCAGGTCGGGCGGAAGGTAGTGAACCACCTCGCGCGGCCGTTCGGGCGGATGAAAGTTGTCGCCCTTTTGCCAGATCGGACGGTGCTCGTTGATGCCGCCAAACTCGCGCGTGCCCGCCACGCGGCAAGGAAACCAATAGCCATGTCCCTCTTCATCTTGCAAATAAAACTCAGGATAGCAGTACTTGGGAACCCACACGGTACGCGCGGGAATCTCCATCGAGCGGCAGAGCGCGATGAAAAGCCAACACATTCCCTCGTGGTTGCTCGCTTTCTCGCGCAGGGTCTGCATGGCGCCGGGCTGCGATTGCTTGTCGCGCGCTTCAATGTTGTCGCGCACCCAATCGAACAGCAGTTCCACTTTGCGCCAGTCGGTCTCATCCGCCGACTTCTGTAGAATCTTCCTGGCCAGCGCTTTGACCTTGCCATGATTGCTCTCAATGCCCGGACTCGGCCCCAGATAATGACGCATGGCCTTCGGCAGTTTCTTGGGGTTCGCTTTCACTAGCGAACGAGTGTCTTCGGGCGGCAATTGCGAGCGCCGCGTGATTTCAAAAGTCAGCAGCGCGGAGGCTTCCTGCCCGGCCGGCAACTGCTCCATGTCGAGCACGATCTGTTTAACGGTATCGACCTCGCGGTAATTCGTCTGTGTAAAGAAGGGTGAGATGTCTTCTTCCACGACTTTCACGTCTTGCTCCGGCCAATCGACGGGCAGCGCCACCGAACCGCGCAGTTCTCCGCAAGCGCCTTGTTCGGCCAAAACGACAACGCCGATCTTCCAGCGTTCGACGGTCACTTCGTTGGCCAACCGCGGGCCGCCGTCGCCGGCATCGAGACCTTGCCCGTATCCTTGGGCCGCTAGAACCAGCAAAATCGTCAGAGAGAGTAGTCGTCGCATGGTGGATCACCTCCGCGGGCCGGAATGGATAGGAGTCTTCTTTTCCAGTGTAATTCGCGGTTCGTAAAGAATCCGCCAAAAAGTTGCGGTTGCAGTGACGTTGCGAAAGGCGGCGGATCGGGTTTTGCACAACGCGGCTTTGTAGAGAACACCTGGCCCGCGCAAAACGACGGAGGTTTTGAACGAAAACCGCCACGGATCGCTGTGAGATTTGTCCCGCTGGGCCACCTCCGGCTTTACGCCTAACTCAATTGCGCGGGCGGAAGAGCGATGGCTATAATGGGTAAGTGGCCGGTGCTTTGTCAAAGCCACTCAGGAAAACGGTTTACCGCATGATGAACTTTCAATGGGTTTTCGCTGTATTCGTTCGATGCGGATTGTACGCCGCGTTGGCGTTATGCTTGTGCGCGGCGACGCTTGCCGCCGAGGGCGGTGACGATTCATCGCCATCCGTGCGTTCGGGGGGCGATCCAAACGCGGTGCATGAGGCGGATCTGAATCGCGACTTGGCACGCGGTTATTTCCGACGGCTGGATAATCTGGTTGCCAGCCTCCATGTGGACCTTTCGCGTGAGACGCCGGAAAAGCTTGCCGAGCTGGCCGATGATCTTTTGGCCGACATGACGTATGATGTTCCGGTTGCCTACCTCCGAGTGTATTTGGCGAAAGAAGCGCGGCACGCGGCGCCCCTAAAGAAAGAATGGATTCAGCGACTGTTCGACCGCGTAAATGAACTTCGGGCGATGGACATCCATCGTGCCTCCGCAACCGCCCTGACTCGCGAATCCGCGCGTCTGCGGCGCGTGTCGACACTGCTTGTCTGTCTTTCCTTGTTTGCAGGCAAAGAGCGCGCCCAGGTGGCGGAGGCACTCGCCGACTTTAAAGAATCGCGAGTGATACGTTTCCTTTGCAAAGAGTTGGCCGGCGCGTCGTGGGGGTCCGGCCTTGTCGGGGACAATGGGCAATTGGAACTCATGATGTTCCAAAACACGGTCATCAAGTCCCTCTCGACCTTAACCGGGCTGAACCTGACGCTCATGCGGCCCCCCGTGCGTCGCATGGTGGATGACGAGGACGAAAAGCAATTCTCCGCGCGAATTGTGGCTCGCATACATGAGGGAGATAGTCGCTGCCTCGATGCGGCGGTTCGGGTTGTGCAGTGGCTTAAAACGAACGACCCTCGCGCCGCGACCATGTTTGAGACTGATTGTGCCGCCGCGCCGCGCCCGTTGACGACCGACGGTTTCAGCCTGCAACGAGCCGTCTATTTTAACGTCACCGGAAATCTAATCATTGTCAGCGGCGATGGGAACGATGCCGCCGACGCTCTTGAGACGGCCAATCGGCAAGAGGATAAGCTCCTTGCGAGGATACTTGAAGTCGCTCCGCTGGCGTATGTTCGCGGCTATCTTACGAAAGTGGCGCCGCAAACCGCGGCCAACACCGAAAAAGGACTGTCACAGCGGCTGCTTGATCGCCTCGACGCGATCCGTGCGATGGATGGCGCGTCGGCACGCGCGCTTATCATTGATTCCGCGCGCCAGCGCCACATCTCCACGTTGCTCGTCTGTTTCAGCGCGCTACGCGACTTTGGGCCAAGGGGCGAAGCGGCAAAGGCGTTGGCCGGCTTCAAAGAACCTCGAGCCGCTCGTTGCCTCTGCACGGTGTTGGCCGTCATGGCGCACTGCGCGTCGGCTGAAGGCGGTGCCGCAACCTTGGATAATATTGCGCTACAAAACGCCGCGATCCAAACTCTGTCAAGGCTGACCGGCCTCGACCTGGCGCTCGTCGATCCGCCGCCAGGCGGCATGCGCGACGGTGAAGATGAAAAGGAATTCGCCGCCCGATTGGCCGCCGCGCGACGTGATAGGAGGGATTGTTGTCTGAAAGCGGCGAGGCGCTGCGAAAAATGGCTCGATGAATTGAAACGGCAGGATAGCGATTCGCGCGGGTGATACCTTACTGACGACACAACGAGGACGCCGCGGCATAAGGCGGAGCCTCAAATAGCAACAAATAAAGGATCTGACTTTGAGCATCAAACAGATAGCGCTTGCCTTGATTGTGACCTGTTCGCTTGGCTTTGTCGTTGGACGTGCTCCGCCAAATCGAGCCGACGAGCCTGCCGCGCACGACCCGGCGCCACGCGGCGTCGGCGGGCTTTCACCACAGCCCAGGCAACACAAGTACGACAGGTACAACGAAGAGATTAAAAGCCTCATCGTGCGCCAGTTGTTGCTTGGGGATACTCCCGAGTCGCGCGGTGAAGCGCAGCGTCAATTGGAAGACGATGTCAGCCGCGCGTCAAAACGCGAGAAATCAAGTGTGGAAGGGGATCTGTTGTGGGTTCTCGCCAATCCCAGAAACCAGGTGCGACACCCGGACGCCGTGCGGGGGGCGATGAGGCTGCTTGGGCGTCAACAATCGAGAGCCGCTCTCAGATTCCTCATTCCTTATATGACATTTCCGGTGAATACGCCGTGCCTGGGTTACGGCAGTGACGGCAACCCATGCGATCCCCTCCTGGCGCCGGACTCGTATCTGACGATCCACATCGCCACGAGTGATGGCCTGGGGCGGAGCATCGTGCAATGGTGTCCCGCCGTTCTCGCGTTAATCGACATCGGCGAGCCGGCGATTGAGCCTGTCGCGCGCGAACTTGCTAGAGCGGAAGAGCCGGTGCGTATCCGCTGCTGCCTGAAAGTGCTTACCGAGTTGGAAAAAAAGCACGCTTCCGCACGAAGGGCCATTGACAAGGCAACCGAGAAGGCCTGGGATAGCAGTGATGCCGATCGAATACCGCGTTACGAGAAGGTTCTAAAGGAGAACCCTGACGCGATTTTATTGGATGAAGAAGCATGGGGGGAAGGATGAAGGTGGCTCCTCGGCATAATCTGTGGGTGGATTTTGACTGGATTGCGGGGCCACGATGCGTTTTTTAAGGCATTTGCCGGGCAAATAAATGGCGTGGCAATTGAAAGTGAATTCTACGTGGTAGTATGACCGGCGTCTGGCGCTGGCGGAGTTAGGCTCTGTTGGCGAGCAACCTAACAAGGGATAGCTGGATCCGCGCGGGTAAATGACTCGCTTGGCCCTGGCCCGCCAAGGCGGGCCAGGGTTCTTTGCCTGATCGTACTCCTCGCAGATCATTTATTTGCCCGGCCATGCCTTTGAAAACGCGAACGTCGCCCCGCTCATCGGTGCAAAAACCACCCACGAATTTGTCAGTGGAACCGAAAAATCCAAGGTGGGAACCTCGATCACGCCAACCGTTTGCGAAAAAGTACGCAATATCCGGATGAACCGGATTTCCTTGCGAAACCGCTCCTTGAAAGTGTCGGCATCATCCAATCATCAGCGGCAGGCGCTTCGCATTTGTCCATACCGTTGGACTATAATTTAGCCACCCGCGGTTCGACAAGTGCCGCTTGGATGGCGGTTATTGGCACGCGACCGATCGCTTGACGCTCGACCAAGCGCCGACCTACGATGACCAATTCAATTCCAACGTCCATTGGTCAGCGGCTTCATTCATCGTGGAAAAAACCAAAGTTGCCATCGTCGGTTTGGGAACGGTCGGTACGGGGGCGGCGCGGTTGCTCGTCGATTACGGCGATCGCACCGCACGACACGCCGGACGCACCTTATGGCTGGAAAAGGCCGTTGTTCGAGACCTCGAAAAGCCGCGCGATTACGAACTGCCACAAGGTGTGCTGTCGGACGACCTGAGCGACATCACCGGCAACGACGAGATTACCGCGGTGGCGCACCTGGTCGGCGGACTTGAGCCGGCCCGGTCGATCATGGTGGCCCTGCTGGAAAGCGGCAAGGATGTCGTCACGGCCAACAAAGCCTTGCTCGCTGAGCATGGGCCTGAACTGTTCGACCTGGCCCGTGAGTTGGGCCGCTCGATCGCGTTCGAGGCCGCGGTGGGGGGCGGCATTCCCATCATCGCCAACATCAGCCAGTGCCTCTCGGCCAACCAGATCGAATCGCTGACCGCCATTCTCAACGGCACCAGCAACTATATTTTGACGCAGATGGAGGAACGCGGCGTCGATTACGCGACCGCCCTGGCCGAAGCCCAGCGCCTGGGCTATGCCGAGGCCGATCCGACCATGGACGTCGATGGCACCGACACCACTCAAAAGCTGGCCATTCTGGCCCACCTGGCCTTTGGCGCGCGGGTGCATTGGCGCGATATTCCGCGGCAAGGCATCGAGGGGCTTAAACTCACCGACATCCAATATGCCCAGGAATTGGGCTATCGAATTAAGCTGTTGGCCGTCGCTGAACTTGCCGAGGACGGCTTGGAACTGCATGTTTCGCCCACGCTCGCCAAGGTCGGCACGCCGTTGGCCGAGGTGCGCGGCGCCTTCAACGCCATCCGCGTCGTGGGCGACGCGGTTGGCCCGGTCTTCTTTCATGGCCTTGGCGCCGGACGCATGCCCACCGCCTCGGCGGTCGTGGCCGACATGATCGACACCGTGGTTGGCCGCACCGCGATCACCTTCCGCACGCTTGAACTGTGGTCGCAACGGGAAGCCCGCGTGGAACTGCGCGATCCGGCGAAAATCACCGGCCGCTACTACATGCAGCTCAACGTCGCCGATCGGCCGGGCGTGATGGCCGAAATCACCGGCGTGCTGGGCCGTCGCGGCATTTCCATCGCCTCGGTCATTCAACGCGAGCCGACGGCCGAAGATCAGGCGGTGGTGCCGCTGGTCATCATCACGCACAACACGGTTGAAGGCGCCACCGTGGCCGCGATGGACGAGATCGACCGCCTCAAGTGCGTGCGGCCGGGCAGCGTCCGCATGCGGATTCTCGATTGAACAGGAGCGTACTGCGACGTTCGTCGGCCTTCGCGCCTGGTGTGTGCGTTTATCCCGGTACTACCACAATGGTTCCACCATAATCGTTTGTGGTTACCTCTCGATCACCTGACTCTTACGGCATGGTGGGGGGGGCAATCTGTACCGGC
>DASVGM010000543.1:0-3629 GCA_036379555.1 Pirellulales bacterium
GTCATACGTCCGACCGTCCGTCGCGAAGAGCCGAAACGGCTGGAAAGGCCGCGTGCGTAATAATTCCAATAAATCTTCGGGACGCATTGTGTTCCCCGAATGGAGAAGGGATGCAAAGGGATACTCAGTTCAGCTTATCGCGCATATTGGCAGCGAACAAGCACGCCGGCCGGGGTTCTATTTCATACTGTTGGATAAAAGTCGGAAGTATACTTCACGCGGCCACGAATGAGACATCTGTAGGGAACGCCCTCTGTGGCGTTCCGTGAACCGAAGGCGGCGTCGCTTCGTAGCGCACGGAATGCCACGGGGCCCAGAGGGCAACCCGTTCCCTACAGAGACCGGAATTGCAACGACCGTGTCTCATTCGTGGCCGCGTGAAGTATGAAAGACCCGGCATGACACCGCCAAGTTGACCCGCGCCAGGGCAGGGGCTAGGATGAAGATGATCTTACAATGACAATCGCCAGGGCTTTTTGATCGCTCATCCGGGCCACGCCATGGGTCTGACTTATTTTAAGCGTTTCCGCATGGAAATCGACCTGGGCGGCTGGTTGCCTCCGGAGCCGGCGTTGCCGCCCGGCTACCGATTGATTCCCTGGCGGCCCGATCTGCTGCCGGCCCACGCCGAAGCGAAGTTCAATAGTTTTCGCGCGGAGATCGACGCCAACGTCTTTCCCTGCCTGGGCGCCTACGATGGTTGCGTGCGGCTGATGCAGGAGATCAGCCGTAAAGAGGGCTTTTTGCCCGAAGCGACCTGGCTCTTGGCCTGCGACGATCCGACCGCGGAGTTTTGCGGCACGATCCAGGGCATTCGCGATCGCTCGGGCCTGGGCGCGATTCAGAACCTGGGCATTGTGCCGGAACATCGCAATCGCGGGCTGGGCTCCTGCTTAATGCATCGGTCGCTCGTGGGCTTTCACCGCGCGAACGTGCGCCGCGTCTTCTTGGAAGTGACCGCTCAGAACGAAGGCGCCATCAAGCTCTATCGCCGATTGGGTTACATCAAGGCGCGCACGGTTTACAAGGCGGTTGAAATCGCCCCGTTCGTTCTCAGTTGAGATGCCCATTGGCGGGCCGGCCGCAACGCCGCATAGCCGGCCAGGAGGAGGCGGCTGCAGGGCCGACGCGGCGCAATCCAAAGCTTGCCCACGCGATATCGATCGGTTGTCCATTTCGCCGTGGCGTCGGAGAGCGGCCCCCAGAAGTCGACCAGAGCCAACTCGCCCGCGGCAAAAAAACGCTCAAAAAGCAACGCTCTTAAAAGCTGGCCGGGCGAGAAATGGGCGTACGCCTCATCGTATCCGACCTTGGGAGAAAAATACGTGCCCTTGGCCCGGCAGCCGTATTCAAACGCGATCGGCCGTCCGCAATGTCGCAAGAACGTAAGTTGCAAATGTCGGCTCTCGGCGAGCCGCTTGGCCTGCTCGACATAGCACTCAAAGATGCGCGGCGAGCGTAAAATCGACGTGCCGGCGGCGCCTTTCCAACTGCGGTCCTCGATTTCGCAGCCGCGGCGCAGCAGCGCTTCGATCTCGGCGGCCGGCGCCTGGGTATATACTTCCAGTGACAACTCGCCGGCTCGCTCCGCGCGTCGCCGCGCCTTTTGCAGATAACGGCGATGGTTGCCCGACCGGCCCGCGAGGTAGTTCTGCCAACTGCCGTCGAGCCGAACTTGCCCCACGCCATCGCAGTCCACGGCCAACGTCATTAAACCGCGGCCGGCCGTCGCCGCCGCCAACAACCGCCAGCGCCGCGCGGTATAGGCAACGGGAGCGAGACACACCAGCGGCCACGGCGCCTGGTTCAGACCCTCGGCCAACAACTGACAGACGGCCGCTTCGTCGGCGGCGCCGTCCAGCAAGAAGTCGCCGCAGAGCGACCAGTGGTTGGCCGGCAGGCCGCCGCGAGAGTGGAACCAGGCCGAGCGCGGCCCCACCAGCGGCAACGCGGCGAGAAACGCCTCGCCGCGTTTCACCACCAGTGCCAAGAATTCGCCGCCGCGGCCAAAGTGCTCGAGCCATTGGGCCACGCATTCGGCGCGCGCCAGCGGCATGTTGACATCGCTGCGTTGCCAGAGCGCGTTCCAGGCGGGCGCAACGCCACACAACTCATCCGCCGAGCGAAGGTAGCCAAGCTCCAGTTGCGTCATAAAAAACCCTCTCCGTCAACGATAGCTCGTTGCCGGCGCGTGAAGAAACGGCCCGGTTCTGTGGAATGCGCCGGTGAGGTCGGTTATGCTGTTGTGCCGTACCAAAAAACTTCAACAGCGTCACAACAACATGCCAGTTGAGCCAACCGCCGGCGCGGGATTTGATGAAATCTGCCCTAGACCGGCCGAACTGCCGCCGCAGCCGACCGTGCCGGCCGCGCCGGCGATTTGGCCGGCGGCGGTCTATCGCTGCGCGTCGCCGGCGCAGGCGGAACAATTGCTGAGCGGCGAACTGGCCGGCTATGTCTACAGCCGCGATGGACATCCCAATGCCGCCTTGCTGGCTCAAAAGTGCCGCGAGCTGCATCGAGCCGATCAGGCGGCGGTTTGCAGTTCGGGCATGGCGGCCCTGGCGCTGGCCGCCGTCAGCTTGTTGAAGAACGGCGATCACGTCGTCGTCAGCGACCAACTCTATGGACGTAGCGGCCAGCTTTTTGTCAATGAACTACCTCGGCTGGGCATCGAATGCGCAAGTGTCGATACTTGCGATCTGGCCGCCACGGCCGCGGCCCTGCGGCCCGCCACACAGCTTCTTGTCGCGGAAACGATCACGAACCCTTTGTTACGGGTGTCAGACATTCAAGCCTTGGCCGATTTGGCCCACGGGCGGGGCGCTCGGCTTTTAATCGACAACACGTTCGCCACACCGATCGTTTGCCAACCGCTCGCATGGGGCGCCGACCTGGTGGTGGAGAGCCTGACGAAACTAATGAATGGCCATAGCGACGTTTTGCTTGGTTTGCTTTGTGGTCGCGACGACGTTTGGTCGCGCGTGGCCGCGGCGCAATCGACCTGGGGTTGGTCGGCGGGGGCGTTCGATTGTTGGCTGGCGCTGCGCGGCATCGGCACGCTGGCCTTACGGGCCGAGCGAGCCATCGCCAACGCCGCCGCCGCCGCGGAGTTTCTGCTTGGCCAAGAAAAGGTATCACGGGTCGATTACCCCGGCTTGCCCGAACACGCGGATCATGGGTTGGCCGGCCGGCAGTTTGGCGGACTTTTCGGCAACATGGTGACCTTCCACTTACGGGGCGGACTTGGCGAGGCCGAACGCTTCATCGCGGCGGCCAGGTCGATACCGTTTTGTCCGTCGTTGGGCGATTTAAGCACCACGCTCAGCCATCCGGCCGCGACGAGTCACCGCTCGCTGTCGCCCGCTGAACGCCACCGCTTGGGAATTGGCCCGGCGACCATCCGCCTCTCGGTCGGCATTGAATCGAGCGCGGCGGTGCTCGCGGCGTTGGCCGAAGGGCTGGCGGGCGTTTAGGCCGTCATCATCAAGTGCGGAATGATCGCGGCCACCGAACGCGTGAAGCGCGGTCAAACCGCGCCGTCGTAGACGGTGATGGTGGGCAATGCCCACCCTGGCCTGCGCAAACTGCCCCGCTTTGATACGATAACGAGTTCAAATTCCATACCG
>DASVGM010000544.1:0-2540 GCA_036379555.1 Pirellulales bacterium
TGGCCGGCTCGATTGACTGGCTAACACGCAGTCACCACGTAGCTCCCTTCTCCGCCGGGCTTGCCCCGGTGGAAAGCACGATTCCTTCGGCTTACCCGATGAGCAGATCAATCATGCGCTCGACCGGGACAAGCCCGGCACAGGGCGAAATGGTGCGCTGGGGTCGTCCTTTAGCCTGTCAATCATCGCTCGACGGGGGCAAGCCCCGATCGTGGCGGAACAAAACCGGCATCAAACGAGTCGGGCCGTGACAACGTATTTCGCGCAGGCCAGTCGTAGCCCCAGCCCGGATTCTCCTTCGCCATCCGCAAAACAAGCTCTTCGACTTCCTTACTGGTCTTCGGCCGGCCAGGCGACTTGCGCCGCTTGCTGTAGTCCCATTTCTTGGCGATCAGTTCGCGATGCCAGCGCAGAATGGTATCGGGTGTGACGATCACGGCCACCTTTTCCAACAGCCGGCGGTCGAGCGATTTGCCCTTGACCGCCAGCACCCGCCGTTCTTCATCGGTCAACCGGATTCGCCCGAACCGTTTCTTGTACATCCGCAGTTCATCCAGCGCCAGTTCCAGCGCCATTTCGTTCTGCCGTTGCAGTACGGCGGTCGCAAGAAAACTTACGTGTCCGTCGGCCGCCAGGCCGCCAAGAGAGCGGAGCGACCGCACGGCCGCCCGCGTGGCGGACGTGATCGCGAAGGGATGTCTTGTTGTCCTTTGTTATCCTTTTGGCGCGGGAAGTAAAACCGAAATCTTCGCCTCCATGTCAATCTGAAATACGGCCTTCGCCCGAGGATCGACCACCAGCAGCTTGCCGCCGTGCCACGTTAAACCGACGGGATTCACCAGCGGCTCGCCCGAAAACCACTTTTCCGGTTTGCCTTCGGCGGGCAATCGCCAGATGGCCTTGGCATAGCCGTCGGAGATATAGGCGGCGCCGTCGACGCCAATCGCCACTTCATGGGGCAGGTCGAAGGCGCGTCCCGAGATGACTTCGCTCACTTTTTTATCGGGCGTGACGCGGTAAAGCGCGTTGGTGCCGCGAGAAACGACCCACAGCCGTTGCCGCTCGTCCAGGCATACGCCCGTTGGCGCCGCGACGTCGGCGTATTTTTCCGTGACCGTTTTTTCGCCCGAAAGTTTCACCTTCCAGATCCGGTGAACTTCCAAATCGGAAACCAGCAAGTCGCCCTCGGCGGTAATGGCGATACCCATTGGAATGCCGATCGCGCCCGAAGTGAGCGGTTGCGGCCGGCCGTCGGCATCAAAGCGGTAGACCTCGCGCGTGGCGCTGTCGCCCACATAAAGGCGCCCGTCGCGATCGACCGCCGCGCAACGCGGCCTGTTGAGCGGCGTGCGGAACTTTTTGTCTGCCTGAAAATAAACGCTCAGCTTGCCATCGCTCGCTTTCCAGACGCCCGGCAGGTTGAGATCCACCAGATAAATCGTGTCGCCGTGCGCGGCGACGGCCAGCGGGTATTGCAGTTCCTCGGCCGCCGCGGCCGCGGAAAGAAACCAGGCGATCAACGCGAAACAGAAAAGTGGTTTGACAGTTTTCATATTATCCCGGCATGTTAGGTAACCCGACGTTCGCTATTATTCGCCGGAGACGACCTGGCAGGTCGCCCCACGACGAGCGTTCTCTCATTTTCGGCCGCGGGCAGTATAAAAAGCCTCAATGCGCCCGCCAAAACGCGGCGCGATCTTGCCGGCGGTTCTGATAGGTCCGCAGATAACGCTCATACTTCGCGCGATCGTGAACTTGAGCGGCGGCGTCGTAGGTGTAACCATCGGTGGTGGCAAAGGGAAGCGGCTCGACGGTTTCGCCATAAATCGTGTTCAAGTCGCAATCCTTATCCCAACCGACATTGTAGAGCACAAAATCACGCTTCCAACCGGCGGGCAGCGGCTCGTCAGGCACGGCGAAGCGCAGACTCACTTCGTCGCCCGCCCCGAGCACGGCCAGCATGCCGTCGCCGGCGGTCAGCAGTTCGCGCACGTCGCCATAGCGCGTGAAATGACCGCCCATGGCCGGCCATTTCGTCGCGGTCGATGGTCGATCGTAATCATAATGTTCCGGCCCGTGTTCCGCGTCGGCGGTGCGCAGCGAAAAGCCGCGATAATGCAAGTCGGCAGCGACCAATCGCAGGGGCGTTTGACGAACTTCGGCCGGCTTTTCATCCACCGTGATGAAGGCGTCGTCCCAGTAGATTTCCATGTTGGTGGCGATGCGCACGCGATAGTCGTCGGTGAGAAACACGCCGCTCAAATCGACGGCGATGGTTTTGGTCTTGCCGCCGGGAAAGCCCATGTAGGGCAACGCTTCGCGCCATTGGCCGTCTTTGTCGGGCACCCACAAGGCGGGCGGCGCCGGCGACTTCAGCTCCGGGTTTTGCGAGATGGCCACGTTCATCGACGTGCCGCTGGGGCGAATCCAGCCGGTGAGAAAGAGCGTCGCCCGCCGCGGCCGGCCAAGATCGCCAAAGTCAAGTTCGACAAAATGATCTTCGGCGAGTCCGAAGACGTGGCGCCGGTCGAACGCTTTCA
>DASVGM010000545.1:0-3789 GCA_036379555.1 Pirellulales bacterium
TTGAGCCGGCATACAACCCGCCTTGCCTGCGTCGGGCCAAAAGGCAAAGGTCGCTCCGCGACAAAAGAAAGCGGTGATGCATCACCGCACTCCAAGAAGGCGCAGCCTAGCGCTTGCGACGGGCGCCGTTGGCGCCCCCAATCAAAACTGCAAAAACTAAAACGCGCCGCGCGCCCTCACCCCGGCCCTCTCCCGGAGGGAGAGGGAGAAAAAAGGCGGCTGAAGCCGCGAGAGAAAGCGGTGATGAATCACCGCACTCCAAGAAGGCGCACCCTAGCGCTTGCGACGGGCGCCGTTGGCGGATGGTTTCAGTTCGAGGTCGGTGACCAAGAGCAAATCAATGAAGTGCGCAGTACCATCGGCCCGATAGACGAGCATTGTGCGACCGGTGGGTGATGCCAACATGAATTCCCGGCTTGGAACGGGAATCTCTTTGCCGTCGGCTAAATGGATGACAAACGGCTGAAAAGGCTGAGCCTCCTGGAGTTCTCGAACTTGCTCGATGGTCATGGTGCTATCCGATTTGGATTTCATTCGTCCACGTATCGCGCCATTGTAACAACCCAAAATCTAAACGCGCCGCTCGGCGTCAGTGCGGCTCTCGCAGGAGAAGCGCATCGAAGCCTGCTTGGACAAAATCGTCATCCGCGGCAAGCGCTTTCGTCAAACGATGCCGCCGCATGACCTCAAATGAAACGCAGTCAGTAAGAGACCAACTTTTGTCGTGTCGCGACGCATGGAGTTTGAGTCCTGCGTCTAATAGCTCCGAGGACGCGGAAACCAACTCGACCGATGAGTCTGATCTGAGATAATTGGCGACGACATGCGCTTTTTCCCTATCGGATGGGGAGGAGAGAAAATTGACGCACTCCCATAGCACATACTCCGTGGCGATCAGCGGCTCTGCGATGGCGCGCGACCACGCCATAGCACGCGGGTGCCATTGATCGCGTCGATTAACGAGGGCGACGACATAGCTCGTGTCGACAAAGATCATTTGCGTTTAGGCGTGCCGTACAAATAATGGTCGTGCTGCGCGGCGCCGTCCGCCGGCGAATCAGGATTGTCTGGAAACTGCGACAGAACATCAGCCAGACGCCGCAACGGAAAGTCCCTTGGATCCGCCGCTGTGAGGGGCGATGCGCGCACCTCCAAAACACAGCCAATTGGCAAATCCACAGGCCCGTCAGGGATCAATGCCTGTCCGTCAAAATGTGCTCGGAAAGTCGTCGACATAATAGCTCCTCTGGGTGCATTATAGCTTGGGGTAGACTTCTCACAAACGCGGTTAACGCACAAGCGAAGACGCCGATGTTACGCGGCCGGCTCTCATCCCGGCCTATTCCCATCTGACAGGAAGGCGGCTGCGCCGCGAAAGAAAGCGGTGATAAATCACCGCACTCCAAATGCGCCTCCAATCCAAAATCCAAAATCTAAAATCCAAAATCAGACGCCGACCAGAGGTAGATTTGGCCGCGAGACTCGCGGTCGCCGGTGGCGACGACCAACCGCCGGCCATCGGGCGAAAAGTCGATGTGGGGCAGGCCGACCGAGTCGATCTGACGGATGACGAACAGCTCTTCACGTGTGGCCAAATGCCAGAGCCGTATCACGCCGCCGCGGTCGGCGCTGGCCAATGTCCGGCCGTCGGGAGTAAACGCCAACGCGTCCGCCGAAGCTTGATACCCGCCGAGCGCGAAGACCTTTTCACCCGTCGCGACCTCGAAGAATTCAATCGGGCCGTCCGCGCGCGAAACCGCCAGCCAACGGTTGTCGGGCGACAAGGCGACGGCATAGAAATCCCTCGTGTATTCCATTGTCACAACGCGTACCGCCAACGCCTCAGGCTCGTAGAACAGCAAGCCGTTGAGCCGCTCGTAATAATCGCCGCAAGTTGTGGCGACGAGGCGGCCGCCGCGCGAGACGGCCGCGGGCCATGAACCAACAGGATTGCCTTGCCGGCGATCAAGAAGGCGCTCGGTCGCCGTGTTCCACACCTCCAGCGTACCCTCGGTGTACCAAACAAGCAGACTTGCATCGCCGGCCAACGCCATTTTGTTAACCGGCCCTTTGCGGACCGGGTTGAACGGCGCCAGCGCGCCGCCCAGCATGTCGCCAAGCCAAACTTCGCCCTGGTTGGTATAGGCGGCGTATGTTCGCCGATCGGCGGCGAACGCAATTCCCCGCGGTGGTGCTGTCGGCAGCGGCCGAGCCGAGAGACAGTCGAGTGTGGCGGCGCTCCACGTGACTAACTCCTGCTTGTCCGTAGCGGTGACGACGTGCTTCCCGTCGGCCGCGAACTTGACCTCATAGATCGCTTCTTTGTTTTGAGCGTGGATCAGGCCCGACTCCTTGTTGGCATCCCAAACATGGACACTGCCGTCGTTGGCCGCTGAAGCGATCTGTTTGCCGTCGGGCGAAAAAGCCAACGACCAAATGCGCTGGTTGTGGCCATAGAACCGGGCGCACAGGTGGCGGCTTGAGGTGTCCCACAAGCTAATTACGCCCAGTGTTCCGGCCGACGCCAGGCGCGGCGCCGTGGGCGAAAAAGCCACCGCTCTGATCTGATCCGCTTGACCGCCCAGAAGTGCTTCCGCGCGTCCGGTCGTTGGATCGGCGACGACCACCGCTCCGGTGCCGCTTCCCAGTGCCAGTTCGTCACCCCGTGGCGAGAAGGCCACCGCGTACGCGGCCGTTAATTGCGACGGCAAGGCACACAGTCGCGCGTGCGTGGCCACCTCCACAATCATCGCGTTGGAATCACCTCCGGCCGTGGCCAGCTTGCCGCCGTCGGGCGAAAACGCGAGATGTTGCACACGCCCGGTGGTGGCCCGATATTCGCCACGCGGCTCGCCATCAGGCAATTGCCAAAAGCGAACCAGCCCGTCGATGCCGCCGGCCGCCAGCGTGCGGCCATCGGGCGAAATGGCCACCGTGAGCGTGTCTTTTTGGCGCGCATCGATCGAGCGAATCAATTCGCCCGTCTCCACATTCCAGAGCCGCAGCCAGCCGTCTTCGCCGCCGCTGACCAGCAGGCCGCCGTCGGGAGAGAAAGCGACGCAATCGGCGTCGGCCTGATGAGCAGCCAAACTATGGCGCAGCGACCAGTCGGGCGCGTTCCAGACATCAACGTGTCCATCGCCGCAGGCGGCAGCCAGGTGCCTGCCGTCGGGCGAGAATTGCACGCAGTAGATATTGCCGTGCCCCGGCCGCAACACGGCCAGCGGGGCGGGCCGCGCCGAAAGCAACGACGAAAGATAGTGCCAGGCGAAGTCACGCAGGTCGTCGTTGGGCGTGGCCGCGTAGCGATCGAGCAGTTCTTGAGCGCGGGCCACGTCGCCCCGTTGCCAAGCCTGATGTGCCAGCTTCATATCGGTCGCGTAAAGACGCTGCCGCAGATCGGCCTCGCGGGCCAGCACCAGGCCGCGCTGAACCACGGCTTCTTGCCACTGCCTCCAAACGAGCACGCCGGCGATCGACGATGCGGCAAGCAACGTCGTTAACACCGCGACCAATAGCACCTGGTGCCGCCGCCATAGCGACTTGGCGTGGGCCGCGAGCCGCGACCGCCGCGCAGAAATCGGTCGATGGTCCAAAAACCGCTGCAAGTCGTCGGCCAGCTTGCCCGCCGTCGCGTAGCGATCGGCGGGGTTTTTCTCCAACGCCTTGAGGACGATCGTTTCCAACTCGGCGGGCAGTGCGCGGGCCAGTTTTCGCGGCGCGCGGGGAGGCTCGAGGGCAATGCGGCGCAGCAATTTCTGGCGATCGTCGGCGTCAAAGGCGGGGCGC
>DASVGM010000546.1:0-2197 GCA_036379555.1 Pirellulales bacterium
TTCGGCGCCCGGCGCCTCCGGGGCATCTTCGGAAATCTCCAGCAGATGCACATCCACCGGATCGTGCGTATCAAAACAAATCGCGTATCGCGGGGCCGGTTGGCCGTCGCGCGCATGCGCCTCGACGAGGTCGCGTAGGCGGTCGCGGATGCCGCAACGCGACAATAAAGCATCGCCGCGCAGATGAAACCCACTGCGTTGAATAACTTGTTTCACCAGATCCGCGACATCCGCGTCCACCTCGACGGCGAAATCCGTGATCAACATGCGATCTGAATCGCTGGGTGACATCTGAACGCGATTGAAAAGCGTGGGGCGCTTCGCGGTGATATTGGGAATCGCATTCAACGCTTGCCGAAACTCCTCCAGTTGCCGGGCAGTTGCAAACACGTCGCGAATTTCAATTCGTTCGCGTCGCGCCGACTGTGTAAGCTCGCCCACCAAACTATCAAGACGGTGGCGCAGATGGCTCGGCGAAGCAAGCTCGTCAGGCGCGAAATCCGCCACGGCATAGCCAAACGGGTCGCTCAAGGCAAGACTCAGCACAGGTCGAAGTTGCTCGTCGGTTTTTAAATCCCAGTAGGCCTGCGCCGTGGCCGGAACCAACTCGTCGACGATCGAGTCGCACCCTGTCACGCGCGCGGCTAGCGCCGCCTGGGCTTCAAGTGTATCGCTTAATTGAGCGGGCATGTTTCTTGTCCACCAAGTGAATTTACCTGTGTTCAGTGGGTTATTCTATGCACTGGCATCCCCGCGAACAATCGGAAGATCCCAATACGACCTCCCAGGCCGGTCGTGAAGTCTCCGATAGGAAAAGGTCGTGTCGCAAATCGACAAAAGATTTACGCAATTGTGCATAGGCAATTGTCCGCCGACATGCACAATGAAAAGACAGTGATCGCCCGTGGCGGCCTTTGAGGTCATTCAATGTCTATGATGTTTCGCATTTCCGCGCCTTGCCTGACGGCAATTGTCTTGCTTTTGGCATCGGCTCCAAGGGTTCGGGCCGACGATGCGGCCGCGGAATTCTTTCGCGGGCTGAACCTCAACGGGCCGGCGGTGACCATCGACGGCCATGCCTGGGAGGGTAAAGAGTCGCCGCACTACAAGAGCGACGATATGGCGTTCGACAATCAACAGGTGCCGCTCGTGCCGCCCACCGACGACGAGCGGGCCAAAATGATCCGCTCCAGCCGCTGGGGCGGCGGTAAAAACCGCGTGACGCTCGTCGATCTGCCGGCCGGAATCTACTCCGTCTTCCTCTATGTCTGGGAGGACAACAATCCCGAAACCTTTACCGTCGCCCTCAACGGCCGCACCGTGGCCGCCAAATACAATAGCGGCGGCACGGGTCATTGGGACAAGCTTGGCCCCTGGATGGTTGAATGCGGCGACGGCTCGCTCACGCTCACCAGCCAGGGCGGCGCCGCCAACTTTTCCGGTGTCGAAATCTGGCGCGGAGAATACGACTTGCCCGGCGCCGCGGAACGCGATCCCGAGGCCATCGCCTTTTTTGAAAAGCGCATCCGGCCGGTGCTGGCCGAGCATTGTTACCAATGCCATAGCGCCGAGGCCGACGACGCGCAGGGCGAGTTGCTGGTCGATTCGCGTCGCGGTCTGCGGCGGGGAGGTTACAGCGGCCCGGCCGTGGTGCCGGGCGATGCCGAACAAAGCCTGCTGATGAAAGCCGTGCGCTACAACAATCCCGATTTGCAGATGCCGCCCGACGCCAAGCTGCCGGACGCCGCCATCGCCGATCTGGCGGCCTGGATCAAACAGGGCGCGCCCGATCCGCGTCGGCAAAGCGTCGCGCGAGCCAAGAAGAAAGCGGTCGATCTTGAGCAGGGCCGCCAGTTCTGGTCGCTGCAACCCATCGCCGATCCGGCCGTGCCCGACGCGGCCGACCAATCCTGGCCGGCCAACGACGTCGACCGTTTCACGCTGGCGAAAATGGCCGAACATGGCTTGCGGCCTCTCGGCGACGCCGACAAGCGCACGCTCATTCGCCGCGCGACTTACGATCTGACCGGCCTGCCGCCCACGCCCGCAGAGGTCGATGCGTTTCTGAAGGACAGTTCGCCCGAAGCGTTTTCGCACGCCGTCGATCGGCTGCTCGATTCGCCGCGCTATGGCGAGCGTTGGGGCCGGCATTGGCTCGACGTGGCTCGTTATTCGGATACGGCAGGCGACAACTCCG
>DASVGM010000547.1:0-2791 GCA_036379555.1 Pirellulales bacterium
ATGCCTGCGGCTTGTTAGCGTGGTTCAATCTCTCAATGGAAACATCCATCAACCTCTCTCCGCAGCCCCTTGACATTCTCATCGGCATGGTATAACAATAATATAACAACATTCCATTGTGTCAAGCGCGGCCGCGCGTCACGAGAATCGGCCACTGGGCGCGGCAATCGCGTAGGTGAACCGATCATTAGGTTCGCGGGGTGTGTCACGAGGCGAATCGCTGAAGTTTATCACGGCAACAGCGGAGCGCGTTTATTCGCCAAGCCGGGGCCGCACAGGCGCGTTGGAAAGACGTGGCACGTTACCTCATTTCGGCCCGCGAGCGGTATAAGAAAGCACGGTCGCCGCCCTTTGCTTGGGCCGCGCGACACGCTACCATGCTTACTTGGAGCGAACATGGCCTAAGACCGCGGCGCGGCGCGGGCCGCGGCGGACCATGCGCAAAGGCAGCAGCGTCGAAATGACCCGCACATTACTGGCCGCGATTGCACGGTTATTGAGCGGCGCCAGCGCGCGCTGGATCGACTGTCAGCCCGACGCTTGCCAGCGGGTGTACTTCGCCAATCATACCAGCCACCTGGACGCCCTCGTGCTCTGGTCGGCCTTGCCGGCCGAGGTGCGTGTGGTCACGCGGCCGGTCGCCGCCAAGGATTATTGGGAAGCCGGTCGTATTCGCCGCTATCTTTCCACACAAGTGTTTGAGGCGCTGCTCATTGACCGGCGGCAGATCAAGGTGCATCAGAGCCCCGTCGACCTGATGCTCAAGGAAATTGGCGACAAATACTCGTTGATTGTTTTTCCCGAAGGGCATCGCAGCGCCGATGGCGAGATCCACGAATTCAAAAGCGGGCTATACTATTTGGCGAAGAAACGGCCTGATCTGGAGCTGGTGCCGGTGCATATCGACAACTTGAATCGCGTGCTGCCCCGTGGCGAGGTACTGCCGGTGCCGCTGTTGAGTTGCATCACCTTTGGCCCGCCCATCTGGCTGGAGGCGGGCGAACCCAAGGCCGACTTCCTGCTCCGCGCCAGAGAGGCCGTCCGCCGGTTAAAAGAATCTTAAGCTCACGGTGGCTCATGAATCTAATGGATCTGACGACCTTCGGGCTGGTGGGCGGCGTGCTCACGTTGCTCACCATGGCCACCGGCGTCGGGCAACTTCTCAAAAAGCAGTCGGACACGGGTTTGAATCCCGTCGTCATCGAGCAGTTTAACCATCGCATTCGCGCCTGGTGGGTGTTGTGCGCGGTGCTGGCCGCGGCGTTTCTGGCCGGCCGCGGCTGGACCGTGTTCCTCTTCTTCGGGCTGTCGTTCTGGGCCTTGCGCGAATTCATCACGCTCACGCCCACGCGCATGGCCGATCATCGGGCGTTGTTCTGGGTCTTTGTCCTGTTTACGCCAACGCAATACTTGCTGATCGGCTTCAACCGCTATGAACTGTACAGCGTGATGATTCCGGTGTACGGCTTTCTTTTTATCCCGGCCCGCATCGCCTTCGCGGGCGACTTCAAACGCTACCTGGAGCGCTGCGCGAAGATTCAAGCGGGGCTGATGGTGTGCGTCTATTGCCTGAGCCACGCGCCGGCCATTCTTTACCTCGACATTCCCGATACCGCCAGCGCGCGGACGGCGGGCGGCGGAGCAGCCGCGGACGCCGTGGAGGCCGATGTTTCGGGCAAGGTCGACGAATCAGGGGGCGGCGTGGCGGCGAAAATGGCGAACAACCGGCTCGATAAATATCCCAACGCGCGGCTGCTGTTTTTCTTTTTGCTGGTGGTGGCCTTGGGCGACGCTTTCCAGTACATCAGCGAAAAGCTGCTGGGGCAGCACGTGATTGCGCCGGCGATCAGTCCGAACCGCACCTGGGAGGGTTTTTTGGGCGGGGTGGGTTGTGCCACGTTGTTTGGCACGGCCATGTGGTGGGCCACGCCGTTTCATCCGTTGATGGCGGCGGTCATGTCGCTGATTATCACCACGATGGGTTTTGCCGGCGGAATGACCATGTCGGCCATTAAGCGCGACCGTGGCGTGAGAGACTACGGCACGCTCATTGAAGGACACGGCGGCGTCCTCGACCGCATCGACTCCACCTGTTTCGCCGCGCCGATCTTCTTTCACGTGACGCGGTATTTGTTCCACTAGCATCGCACCGCCGCGCGCCGCCTGGATTCGGAAAGAGCTACTGTGGCAGACCGTCATAGTTATCGCTCATCATCGCGCGCGTCAGGATCTCGCAAGCGCGGTCCCTGCTTGTAAAGCTTGTGCCACCAGCCATCGACCGAAGGGGCCAACGCCTCGGCCACATGGCGGCGAGCGACGTTTTTCGCGGCGCGTAAGTCGAGTGGCGGCGGTTCCGGCAGCTTGTCGATGAGCGACGTGGCCCAATTGGCATCGACCAACGCCAGCGAGGACGAGGTCAGCTTCGCTATCCAATCTTCTCCCGATATAAGACTGAGAACCTCCGCGGCGACGGGCTGGGCCAGAACACGCGCCGCCGCGCGATCGTAGCGACTGATAAAGATCGCCAACACGCCAGGCACGACGGCTGCGTTCAACTGCTCGCCCGGTCGCAACGGTCGTGGCGACCGCATGGCCAACGCTCGCCAAAAACAACGCTCGACCAACGCCGGGTCGATACGCTCGGCCACAGGCAACAGCGCCGCGGCCAACACCGCGGGATGCGCTGACGTCTCTGAGGCGCCCACACCGTCGGCCGCGGCTTGCTCAAGCAGCACAAAAGCCTCATGGAGAAGTTCGGTCGCTCGTGCCGCGTCGCGTCGCCAACCGCCGT
>DASVGM010000548.1:0-6968 GCA_036379555.1 Pirellulales bacterium
GCTCGGCGACGGAAGGAAGTACGTTCAGCGGCACCCTTGCTACCTTCACCGATGCCAACCCCAACGCCTCCACTGCCGACTTCACGGCCGACGTCGACTGGGGCGATCATAGCACGGTGATCGCTGGTCGCCCGCAAATCAGTGAATCAAATGGCACCTTCACCGTCACGTCGAGCCACGTTTACGCTGAAGAGGGCGGCTACACCGCGACCGTGACCATCACCGACGTGGGCGGCGCCACGGCCACGGCCAAGCCGGTCGTCAATGTTGTTGATGCGGCGCTGAACGTCACTGCGGCGACGATCACCGCGACGGCGACCAATGTCTTCGATGGCACCGTCGCCACTTTCACCGATCCCGGCGGCGCCGAGCCGCTGACCGATTACAGCGCCAGCGTACACTGGGGCGACAATACCAGCGCCACGCCGGCCGCCATCAGCGGGCCTGACGCGGCGGGCGACTTCACCATCACCGGCAGCCACACGTACGCGGCCCCCGGCACGTTTTCCGCCACCGTCACCGTGCATCACGACGCCGTAACGCCCGACGCCACGGTCCAAGACACCGTGACGGTGAGCAGCCCCCTCGCGCCGGTCAGCTATACATCGCCGGGCGGCGACGCGACGGTGACGGCCGTCAATGGCAATCTCGAAGTGCTGGCGGGAGCGGCCGTGGAAATCAGCCGGCCGCTGGCCGACGTCAGTGCCGTGACGATCAACGGCGCCAGCGGAATCGCCAACAATTTCACCCTCGACTTTTCCAATGGCGCGTTCACCCTGCCCGGCGGGGGCGCCATCACGTTCAACGGAGGCACCCTGCCGGCGACACCGAGCAACGTGCTGACGGTCAAAGGCGGAAGTTTCGACACCGACGTCTACCAATACACCGGCCAGCACGGCGGCAGCGTCGTGCTGGGAGCGAGCGGCATCACCCAGGGCGGCGGCCAGCAGGTGGTTTACTCAAACCTGACGCCGCTGTTCAACTCGGGCGTCGCCAATCACGTCGTCTTCAATCTGCCTGATGGCACGGTGGACGCCACGCTCGATGTGGCCGCCGGCGGCACGCTGCAGCTCGTCAGCGGCAATCAAACTTTTGAAATCACGACGATCACCTCGCCCGTGACTTCGATTACCGTCAACTGCGGCCACGGCACCGACACGGTGAACGCCACCACCGCGTTTGACAACGCCTTTCACGGCACGTTATCGGTCAATGGCGCGGTAAACTCGCTTTCACTCGATGGCGCGGCGGCCGGCACACTGACGGCGACGGCGGGCGTGGCGCTGACCGCCGCCGTGGCCACGTTCCGCGATCCCAATGGCGCCGGCGTCGCCGGTTCTTATGCCGCCACCATCGACTGGGGCGATGGCGCCAGCGCGACGCCAGGCACGATCAGCGGCCCCGACGCCGGTGGAGAGTTCACCGTCAGCGGCAGCCACACCTACACGGATCAAAGCGCCTCGCCGCTGACGGTGGCCGTGGTCTTGCATCGCGCCAACGCGAGCGACGTCACCGTGAGCGACACGTTGGCCATCGTGCCGAATACGACGCCCACTCCGCACGAACGCTACGTACTGGCGCTCTATCTCGATGTTCTCGGCCGTGTGGCGGAAGCCGCCGGTCTCGCCTACTGGAGCCACTTGCTCGACACCGGAACGGCCATCGCCGAGATCGCCGCGGAGATTGACCATAGCGTCGAATACTACCTCAACTTTGTCGTCGATCCGGCGTATCAGACGCTGCTGCGCCGCGCGCCCGACGCGGCGGGCGCTCAATTCTGGCTGACTCAATTGCAGACGGGCATGACCGACCAGCGGCTCGAAGCGAACTTCCTCGCGTCGGACGAATTCTTTTCCGCGGCCGGCCGAACGAACGCGGGCTGGTCGGCGGCGGTCGATCGGTTGCTGTTGGGCTCGACCGACGCGACGCGCGAAGCCGGCTGGCTGGCCGAGTTGGCGGGCGGCAAATCGCGCGCCCAGGTGGCCTTGGAGATCACCACCGGCGCGGCTTACGGCGCGCAGGTCATCAACGCCGACTACACGCACAACCTCGACCGCGCAGCCGATCCGGCGGGATTCGCCTTTTGGCTCGGACAATTTACCGACGGCAAGTCGCCCGAAGACATTCTCACGGGCTTCATCGCCTCGGCCGAATACTATCAGCGAAATACGGATTAAACCCGCATGAGCCAGCATTCTCACGATTTCTGCTACGCAGTGTGCGTCGCCTCGACCGGGGCGCACTGAATCGTCCGGGCTAAAGTCGTCGTTCTCCAAAAGTCACCACATAACACCAATCGAGCGAGGGAGCGCGCGTGGTCAATGCGAGCAACAGCCTCGTCGATGCTCCCGGAGAGCCATAGGGCGTGCGCACCATTCCATGTTCGCCGCGCTCTCCAAGACAGCACTCAAGCCAGGAGACCGAATCGCCCGCTGCGGCCAATTGCAGCTTCAAGTGAATCGGCGTCAGCTTTTGATCGGCGATAAAGAGAAAATGGCCGAGCAATTCGATCTCACCGTCACCGGTCTTGCGTGCGACAATCGGATACACGCCATCCCCGGCTTGTTCCAGCATTTCGGGATGGATTTCACCGATGGCTTGCGGGATGAAACACTCCAGGCTGCTCAAAAACCAACGGAGCTCTTCTGAATTCGGTATATCAGCGCCGACCGGCAGGCCCGCGAGAACGGCCCGTAGCGAACGGCTGAGAATCTCTTCAGCGGACATTGCTACGATGACGCTTCGACGGCCTTGAACTCAAACTGAACGAGTTTGCCGTGGCCGCAGGCCACGAGACTTTCGGCGCCCGCGCCAAGCTCAAAGTCATGCACGTGCATCGGCGCTTTGTCCTGATGCAGCACCTGACCGCTCGGAATCGACAGAAACTTGATAAACCCCTCGTGGTCGCCGCCAGCCGCGACGAGCCAATCGCCACCGGGCGAAAACTCCAGCCGTTCGACAAGACCTTTGTACTTGTCGCCGGGGTGCTCGATCAGCCGCTTGTTCTCACGCCAGTCAAACACCTCAATGCGTGCCAAAGCTTCCAAATGATCGACATTGCCGATCTGTCCGGTGCCGCCGACCGCCAGCAGCTTGCCATCGGGCGAAAACGCCACGCTGCGCACGCCGCCAATCGAATGCCGGCGATGACTCGGATCCCAGGTATACATCAACGGCGTCTCAACGGCGGCGAGTTGCTTGCCGCCGGCCGTTTCCCAAACGACGATGTGCCCCACCTTGTCGGTCGTCGCCAGCAGCGCGCCGTCGGACGAAAAAGCGCAGGCGAAGAGCATCGATGGATAATGGTGCGGCGTCAGCGGAGCGTGGCCGGTGAGCGTTTGCGTCAGCTCGCCTGTCTGAGCGTTCCAGAGCTTGCAGAGCATGTCGTCGGAAACGCTGGCGATGAGCCGGCCGTCGGGCGAGGCGGCCACGCCGCGAATCCACTTGCCGTGCGCGTCGATCTTGCGGACCAACTCGCAACTTGCGGCGTTCCACCAGATAAGCTTGCCGTCCCACGCGCCTGTGACAATGAACGGCCCCGCCGCCGCCACACCGCTCACGTAACTCTCGTGCCCGGCCAGCTCTTTCCACTCCGGCTTCTCGGCGAGCGGATCGACACGATAAACGCGGCCGTCGGAACAGCCCGTGAATATCTGCCCGGTTTCGGCATGCCGCGCCAGCCCAAAGAAGATGCCGGCGCGATCGAGCTTTTTGGAAACGGTGAGTTTGGTTGGGTCGGCCGTCATGCCAGCACCTCCGTGACCGGATGCGTACCGGGGTTGGTCAGCGGAATCGGCCGCGAGCCAAGTTGATATTCTTTTTCGTGGTCGATGCCCAGGGCGTTGAAGATGGTGGCGAACAGCCGCTCGGCCCCGATCTCGCCATCGACGACCTTGTGGCCGTCGTCATCGGTTTTGCCGTAGACCATGCCGCCCTTGACGCCGCAGCCCGACAGCGTGGCGCTCCAGGCGCTGGCGAAGTGATCGCGGCCCAGGCTGGGATTGATCTGCGGCGTGCGGCCGAACTCGCCGAGTGTGATGACCAGCGTGTTTTCCAGCAGGCCGCGCAAGGCCAGGTCGTCGAGCAGGGTGGCCATCACATGATCGAGCTCGCTGGCCAACTCCAGGTGGGTTTCAAAGTTTTGGCCGTGGCTGTCCCACCAGGCACGCGCCACTTTGACGAACGGCACTCCGGCCTCAATCAAGCGCCGCGCCGCCAGCACTTGCTCGGCGAACTGCGTGGGGCCGTATCGGTCGCGCACGTGTTGCGGCTCGCGCGAAATGTCGAATAGCTTGTCGCTGGCCATCAGCCCGCGCACTCGGTTGTAGGCCGAGTTGTGACTGCCCACGGCCGCGGTTTCGCGCCCCCGCGCCGCACGGGCCGAAAGCAGGTTCCGCAGGTCCAGCCGCTCGCGATGGTCCAGGTCGGTGATCGACTCCAGGCGGTGGATGTTTTCGGGCATCAGCCCTTGATCGAGAAACATGGGAGCGTAGCGGGCGCCGAGAAAACCCGCCCCGCCTTTGTGCCGACCTTCGGTTGAGGTATACATGGAGACATAATCGGGCACCTCGCTATCGGCCTGGCCCAACTCACGGGCGAGCATGGCGCCCAGGTCGGGGTAAGGAACGCCGGCCTCTTTCGGGCGGCCGGTCTCCATCAAATCGGTGCCGCCGCCGTGATCGGCGTTTTTGGTGTTGAGCGAGCGGATGATGGCGGTATGGTGCTGCCGCTGGGCGAGCTTGGGGAGCAACTCCGAGATGCGAATGCCCGGCACGTTGGTGTCGATGGCGCGAAACGGCCCGCCGGTGGGCCGGCCTGGTTTGGGATCCCAGGTTTCAAGCTGGCTGGCGCCGCCGGCCAACCACAACAAAATCACACGTTTTTCTTGCCGCTTGATTTGCTCGGCCAGCGCCGGCTCGGCAAGGACGCCAAGCACGCTCATGTCGGCGGCCAGCGCCGTCGAAGCCGCGACGGCCGACGTGCGTAAAAAACGCCGGCGCGTCAGCCCGTGATCGGCCGAACCACAACAACCGCGATGTGCATGTGGCATGAAAATCTCCTTAGAAAACGAAGCTGAATAACCTTGCGTGACGGCGGGAAAAGGAGGATGGGCTTCCTAGCCCGTCCCGTTATTTGGTGACGGGCTCGGAAGTCCATCCTCCACGACGTCGCGCCCCGAAATCACGCATGGTTATTAAGTTGGCGAAGGGGTTATCACTAATTGTTAAATCGAAACTCACTACTGGTCATCAGCGCCCAAACAAGCTGTCGCAACGCGGCCACGGGACGATCCGCGCGGTCGGCCAGGTACTTCTCGCACCAGGCGGTTTCTTCAGCGTCGGGCGGGCGCGACAAAACAGAGACGAACGCCTGACGCACGACTTGCGCCGGATCGCCCGTCGCTTTCAAAGCGCCCACCAGCCGGTCGCCCGAATCGCGCAGGTACTCGTCTTCGATCCGCCGGCCGTTACTGAACAACAACGCCTCCCCCACGCCGACCTGAAAATCTTCGCCTGGTATCTCAAGCTGCGACGCTAGCCCGTGCGCTTGGTTTTCCAGATTGCGGCGCTGCGCGGCCCAACTGTCTTGGCCTTGCTGGCGTTGGGCCAGATGCGTCGGGTTGGCCACGGCGATCGCCAGGGAGAGCGCCAGTTGCATCGGACTGAGCGGCTTCACCTCGGCCACCGCGAACAGCCTGTCGCTGGGCCGCTCGCCCGGCTGCTCCCAGCAGCTTGCGCGAGCGTAGCTTCGGCTCAACACCAAGCCGCGCACCAGGCGCCGCACGTCGTAATCGTGCGTGGCGGCGTCGCGTGCCAGCCAGGCCAGCAGTTCAGGATGGCTGGGCGGATTCTCCGAGTGCATCTGGTCGAGCGGCGTCACCAACCCGGCGCCGAACAAACGCGCCCAAAGCCGGTTGATGAAGGCCCGCGCCAAGAAACCGTCGGCGCCGCCATCAAGCGCCACTTCCACCAGCCGCGCCCGCCGGCTATAGGCCGCAGGCGCCGGCGGCGTCGCGCCTTCGTTGTCGGCTTTTTGCTTCGCTTCGGCGGCCTTACGCTCCTCGTCGGTCTTGACCACGGGCGGCGGCTCGGCAAGTTCGCCGCGGGTCAGAAAGATCAGCCGCGCTTGTTTTTCCGCGCCCGCCGTCGTGAGAAACTTCAGGCCGCCTTCTTCGCGCTCCGCCAAAAAACGCTTTTGGGTGAGATACGTGCGATTGAAGAACGACGCCATGCCGTAATAGTGGTCTTGCGCCCAGTCGGGCACAAGCGGATGGTCGTGGCATTTGGCGCAGTTGATGCTCACGCCAAAAAATAGCCGGCTGGTGTCGTTGGTCATGTCGTCAACATTCGCCGCGCGCGATTTGAGAAACTCGGCGGCGGCTTTGAGGTCGGCCTGATCTTCATGGGGGAGCATCACCTCACGAAAGATTTGCGGCCAACGGCGATCTTCTTGAACGGTTCGCAACAGCCATTCGCGCCACTCACCGTTGCCTTTGCCGGCCATCAACAGCACGTCGTATTCGTTTCGCAGGTGGTAAGCGAAGTCGGGCGAGGCGAGCAAACGATCGACGACGATCGCTCGTTTGCCGGCGTCGGCGGATGCCAGAAAGGTTTCGACTTCGTGGGCACTGGGAATGCGGCCCGCCAGGTCGAGGGTCGCGCGCCGCAAAAACGCGGCGTCGTCAACGCCCGGCGCGGCGGTCACGCCGGCGGCGGCCAAGCGCGCGTCGATGAGCGTATCGACCACTTCTTCAAGCGGGCGATCGACCGCCGGCAACTCGTCGGCGGCCGACAGCCACGCGCTGTTCGTCGGCAAACACGCCAACATCAACGCGATGAACGATAGGAATGGAAAAAACCGCATGCGAATCTCCCCGGACGGGTCGAGCGGACAAATGGTAGGTGGGAATTCCTTGGGTGGGTCGTGGCCGTTACGCATCAACGACCGTGGATATCTTAACCGTTTTG
>DASVGM010000549.1:0-3625 GCA_036379555.1 Pirellulales bacterium
CCGGCGGTTATCATAGCGACGAGTGGACAAACTGCGCATTTTGGGTTGAGTTTGACGAACGGGTCGACATTCGCCACCGCATGCGCCTTGCCTGGAGTTTCGCGAAAATGATCAGCAATCGAGGATGGACAGTTTTGGTAGTCTTGGCACTTGTCTCCGCGGGGGTGGAACCTTCCGCCGCCGCGGTGATGAACCAATGTGGGGCTGGCGGATACGGCGACCCTTGTTGCTCGCCCTGCGAGCCGTGCGTTCAATACGACATTGTGTACGACGTGCGGCATGTTCAGTGCTATCGCACGGTCTACGAAACGGCCTACCGCAATTGCACATGGACGGTTTCCCATCCGGTTTATGAAACGACGTATCAGAACGTGCCCGATGTGATTTGCCACACGGTGGTTGATATGGTCGATCGGCCGTATTCTGTCACGGTGCTCAAACCGGTTTATCACACGGTGCAACAGCCGCGCTACCGGGTGGTTTGCAAGCCGGTGACGACCTTGCACAGCTATTGCGTCGACCAAGGCTGCTGGCAGACGCCGCCAAGTTGCGATCCCTGCTGCCCGCCTTGCCCGGTGTGGGTGCCCAGGATCGTGCAAAAACAGGTGCCCGTCACGCATCTGGTGTCACAAACGATTACCGAAATGGTGAGCGTGCAGGTGTGCCAGCTTGTGCCCGAAACGGTCAACCGAGTGGCGCGCGTGCCGGTTTACCGCGTGCAGCGGCAGAACATTGTGCGCCGCGTGCCGCACGTTCAATGCCGCCTAGTGTCGCAGCAAGTGTCACGACAGGTGCCCTATACCGTTTGCCGACAGGTGCCCTATACCGTGGAAGTGCGCGTGCCGCGCTGCGTGCCGCGTCCCTGCCATCCCGTCGGCGCGACGGCGATCGTTCCACAACACACGGACTCCGATCTGCACGCGTTGCGGGCGACCGGCCGCAGGGCTTAGTCGGCTATCCCAGAATTTGTCGTGGGGCGACCTGCCCAGGTCGCCTTCCGCCTGACGGCCCACCCGCAGCGCTGGCGAGGCAAATCGTTTCCCGGCCCTCGCTTCCGCTACGGGTTGTCGCGCACCGCCGCGCCAAGCGGGCTAGCGTTGCTTTCTGTTCTTCGTGGACTTGCTGGCCGAGGTGACACGCGGCATGCTGTAGCGTTGCTTCTTCACCTTCGTGCGGGTCGAAGTCGGCCGGTGTACGGGTGATTTGGCGGGCGCCTCATCGGCGTCGTCGGTGTAGGGGGTGTTTTCGGCGGGCGGAACCGGCAACATCGAGTCATGGCCGGAAGGCATCGGCATCTGATGCGCTGGAACTTCATGGACCGCGCCGTCCTCGCAGCAGGATCCGCTGGAGCCGCAGCACGAACCGCAGGCATGTCGGCAGGCGCGTCGGCACTGCCAACGCGAGCACATCCGGCACTTGAGCGATTTCAGCCGGCGAATCAGCCCCGGCCGGCAATGATGGCAGCATGAATCGCCCGAACCACAGCAACTATCGCAGCAGCTCTCGCCGCCGCCGTGCCAGCCACCATATCCGGCCGGCAATGCCTGCCAGGCCGGCATCGCCGGGCCGCTGTAACCACGGGCCTCGCCGCTCGCCGGCGGGTAAGACCCTTCATTTTGATCCGATTGAGCCGCGGCCGTGCCGACCGCAAACAGGGAAACAGCAATGGCAATACTGAGCCGCATGGTAGTGGTGCTCCTGACCAAGAAATCATCCGTGAGTTTTTTGAAATCGCCCTGATTCGCGTCGCGTCGTGTCGCGGTTACTACGCAACGCTCCTTAGCAAGCGATCGGCCGTTTCGGCGATGAATAATCGGTGGAATTGCCGCGCTCGGCACGCAAACCCTAAATTACCTGCTTTTACAAGGGTTGCCTCGCTAACTTCGCCAGGATGTCGCGCGCCGCCTGGGCGGGTTCCGGCGACGAGAGAATCGCGCCGCTGACCGCCACACGACTGACGCCCGTGGCCAGCACCCGCGGCAAGTTGCCAAGATCGATGCCGCCGATGGCGAAAAGCGGCAGCCGAATCTCCGCCTGCGCCGCGCGTAGTAAATCGGGTCCGCGCAGAGCGTGCTCGTCAAAGTGCTTGGTGCGCGAAGCGAAAGTCGGCCCGACGCCCAGGTAGTTCGCCCCGTCGAGCACCGCCTGACGCGCCTCCGCCAGCGAGTGCGTGGAAACACCCACCAACATCCGCGGCCCCACAATGGCGCGGCAATCCGCGACCGATAGTTCTTCTTGACCGACATGCACGCCATCAGCCTGCGCCAGCACGGCCAGGTCGGGCCGGTCGTTCATGATGAATAGCGTCTCGCCGCCCGCCGTCAGTTCTCGCAGCCGGATGGCGCGGCCGAGCAGTTCGCGATCGGTCAGCCGCTTGTCGCGCAATTGCAGCACGTCAACGCCCGCTGATACCAACCGCCCGACAAGCCGCTCAAAATCGTCAACCGTTGGCCGAGCGTCGATCAACACGTACAACCGCGCCTGGGCCAGGCGGCGCAGACCGTGCGAGGTGGCGGCCAGCGCCCGCTCCAGCGTGTAGGCGCGGTAGCGAAGCTGTTCGATTTCCGCCGCCATTTCGGGCGAAAGAATCTTGCCGTATTCTTCCAGGCTGCGCAGCGACTCTTGCAGCCGCTTGGCGTTGGCGGTGACGACGCTTTGCGCGTCCGGACGCTCGCGTTCGGCGTCGGTGGTGAGCGCCGTGCCCACGTCGCCGGGCGTGTCGCGCGAGGCGAGCAGGTCGGCCGCGGGAATGCGCCCCAGCGCCAGTGCCAGATCGTGCCGCAGTTGTTTGAATCGCCAGGTCAGGTGCCGATCGTTCCAAGCGAAACGCACGAAGTCTTCCAACACCCGCAGGCCCTCACGCGCGCGATTGGCCGCGGCGTCGATTAAACGGAGGAGTTGCCCGTGGTCAGTTGCCAGTGGCCCGTGGTCAGTTGCCAGTGGCCCGTGGTTTGGCGTCGATGATTGCTCAGGGTCTGTGTGGCTTTCCGCCTCCTCGCAACGGGCAACGGGCAACGGACTACGGACTTCGTCGCAATAACCGTCAAGCCGGCGGATTTCAGCGGCCAAGGTCGTGACGTCGAATCCGTGCTGGATGAGCCAAGCGGCCAAATCGTCGCGCGCGGCAATGAGGCCCAAGAGCAGGTGCTCGGTGGCCAGTTCCAGCGGACGCTGGAAATCCGCCAGCAGATAGCCGGCCTCCGCGAGCGCGTTTTGCACTTCGGGCGAAAGCGCCGCCGCCGGCGCATCGTGCCGTGGGGCCAAGGCCGGCCAGCGCGCCAAAACCGCCGCCGCGTCGACGCCGCGTTGGGCCAACAACTCCGCCGCACGCGTTTCCGCCTCGTCCAACAGGCCCATCAAGAGCGCGGCGGGCGAAACCTGCTCCGGCGCATCGCCGGCGGTCCAGTTGGCGGCCGCCCGGATCGCGCGTCCGGCGGCAGGCGTGAATTGAAAGCGGTCCATTGCGTTTCTCGTCAGGGATGTTCCAATCCAGCCTATTTCGATCAAACCAACTTCGCAACCTTCTTGGAGTGCGGCGATTCATCGCCGCTTTCCGTTGTCGCGGAGCGACCTTCTTTTTACCTCGGCGCATTTCAAATCGGCCGTTGGAACCATTGCCTCGCAT